>JAEZHG010000076.1 GCA_023436945.1 Pseudomonadota bacterium
ACCTGCTGATGGCCGCCGGTTCGGCAGCTCTGCTGGCCGCCTGTGCGGTTGGTCCCAAGCCTGTCGATCCGACCCTGCCTCTGGGCAGTGAGGGTGCCTTCATCAACTCGCAATCCGCTTCGGTTTCGACCGAGGCGGTGAGCGGGGACTGGTGGCGTCTGTATAATGACCCGACCCTTGATGGTCTGGTCCAGCAGGCACTGGCCGAGAACAACCAGCTCGAAGCCGCCGCCGCCAATCTGCGTGCCGTGCGTGCCTCCCTGTCGGAAGCCCGCTCGAACCGTCTGCCGACCACCACGGCAACGGGTGCCTTCAACCGCAGTCAGGCCTCGACGATCACCGCCCCTCAGGCGGGTGGTGCCGAACTGCCGGAAGTCGATACCTATGATGTCGGTCTGGATGTGGCCTACGAGATCGACCTGTTCGGTCGCGTCGAGTCCTCGATCCGCGCCGCCCGCGCCGATGCTCGTGCTGCCGAGGCTGCACTGGAAATCGTGCGTGTAACGGTCGCCGCCGAAACCGCCCGCGCCTATGCCGACACCTGCGCCCTGAACGCACAGGTCGAGGTGGCCGAGCGGAACATCGACCTGCAAAGCCAGACGGCCAACCTTGTCCAGAACCTGCTCAACGCCGGTGCTGGCAACGGTCTGGACGTGGCCCGCGCCCGCGCTGCACTGGAGCAAACCCGCGCCACCCTGCCACCGATGCGTGCCGCCCGTGATGCCGCGCTTTACCGTCTCGCCACCCTGACGGGCCGCACGCCCGCACAGGTCAGCGAAGCGGCCAAGGCCTGCACCACCACGCCGCAACTGTCGCGTCCGATCCCGATCGGTGACGGTGCCGCCCTTCTGGCCCGCCGCCCTGCCATCCGTCAGGCCCAAGCCAATCAGGCCGCCGCCGGTGCCCGCGTGAATGTAGCCACAGCGGGTCTGTTCCCGTCGATCCGCCTTGGCGGTTCGCTGGGCTCGACCGCTCTGGACAGCTCTGACCTCGGCAACAGCGAGAACTTCCGCTTCTCGGTTGGCCCGCTGATCTCGTGGTCGTTCCCGAACGTCATCGCCGCCCGCGCCCGTATCAAACAGGCCGGTGCCTATGCGGATGCCGCTCTGGCCAACTATGACCAGACGGTTTTGGTAGCGCTTCAGGAAACCGAGACCGCCCTGTCGGCCTATGCCAACGAGCTTGATCGCCAAAGCGCGCTCAAGATCGCCCGCGATCAGGCCAAGCGTGCGGCGGAACTGTCGCGCATGCGCTTTGATGCTGGCGTCGACAACTTCCTGACCGTGCTAGACGCCGAACGCACCCTCGCCGGTGCTGACGCCGCTCTGGCAGGCTCCGAACAGGCCGTGGCCAACGCTCAGGTCACCCTGTTCAAGGCTCTGGCGGGCAACTGGTCGCAAGACTAGACCCGAACCAGATTCGCAAAGAACGACGCCCGGCAGAATCTTTTCTGCCGGGCGTTTTTCATATGCCGTATCCGTATCTTTTTCGGCAAAGCCCTAATGACGAGAAGATACTTCGGATATAGGAGGTTGGGCGTGACCTTTACCGCGCCCCTCCCCGACGCCGAAAGCAATGCCAGCGCCCACGGCGCGGCCTCGCCTTCGGCTGCCCTCGAAAAAGCCCGCCGTATCGTTGTGAAGATCGGCTCGTCGCTGGTTCACGACGCCAAGTCGGGACAGGCGAACCAGCCATGGCTTTCTGCTCTGGCAGCGGACATTGCCGAGCTTAGAAAAGACGGGCGCGAGGTCATCATCGTCTCCTCCGGCGCCGTGGCGCTGGGACGTGCGCGTATCAAGACCGACCCGCGCAAACTGGCCGACAAACAGGCCGCCGCCGCCGTGGGCCAGTCCCTGCTGATGCAGGCGTGGGAAAACGCGCTGGCCCCGCACAATATTCTGGCCGGCCAGATCCTGCTGACCCGCGACGACACCGAGCGCCGTCGCCGCTGGCTGAATGCCCGCGCCACCGCCAATGCCCTGCTGAAACACGGCATCGTCCCTGTGGTGAACGAGAACGACACCGTCGCTACCGAGGAAATCCGTTATGGCGACAATGACCGACTGGCCGCCCGCGCGGCACAGTTGGTACAGGCCGATCTTCTGGTGCTGCTGTCGGATGTGGACGGGCTTTACACCGCCGACCCGCGCCGCGATCCGGATGCGAAACATCTGCCCGTCATCGAGCGCCTGACGCCTGACATCCTTGCCATGGCCTCAGGGGCCAATGCCGAGGCAGGCGTGGGCACGGGCGGCATGGCCACCAAACTGGCCGCCGTGCAGATTGCCGGCTCTGCCGGATGCGCAACGCTTATCGCATCGGGTCTGACCGACCATCCCCTCCGCAAGGTTCTGGATGGAGCCAAGGCCAGCCTGTTCCATCCCTCGACCGCGCCGCTCCATGCGTGGAAACAATGGATCGCGGGCAGCGTCGCCCCTGCCGGAACCCTGTCGCTGGACGAAGGTGCCGTCAGGGCGCTGCGCTCGGGCAAGAGCCTGCTGCCGTCGGGCGTCACCTCAGTCAAAGGCCGCTTTGAAAAGGGCGACAGCGTCGTGCTGTCCGGCCCTGACGGTGTGCGTCTGGGCGTGGGGTTGGCCGGATATCCGGCAGATGAAATGAAACTGATCCGGGGCCATCACTCGGACGATATTGAAGGCCTGATCGGCTATCGCGGACCGTCCGTTGTGGTCCACCGCGACGATCTGGTGCTGGAGGGATAATGGAAGCGCTCGAACAATCCATGCTGGAGCGAGGCATCCGCGCCCGCGCCGCCGCCCAAGGCCTGCGTAACGCCCCTGCCGAGGCCCGCACCCGCGCGCTCAAAGCCCTGTCTGCCGGTATCCGCGCCAAGGCCGATGACATATTGAAAGCCAATGGGACCGACCTCGACGCAGGCCGCGCCAACGGCATGACCGAGGCGATGCTGGACCGTCTGGCGCTTAACCCCGCCCGCATCGAAGGCATCGCCGACGCCGTCGAGATCATCGCCAATGTCAAAGACCCGCTGGGCGTCGAGACCGAGCGCTGGATCGCCCCCGGAAATGGCCTTGATATCGCCCGGACCCGCACGCCCATCGGCGTGCTGGGCGTGATCTATGAAAGCCGACCCAATGTCACGGCAGATGCCGCCGCCCTGTGCATCCGCTCGGGCAATGCGGCCATTCTGCGCTGTGGCTCGGACTGCCTGCATTCGTCGCTGGCGATTGCCGAGGTCATCTCGGACGCCCTGTCGCAAGCAGGTCTGCCGGAAGATGCCATCCAGTTGATTGATACGCCCGACCGCGCCGCGGTTGGCCTGATGCTGCAAGGGCTGGAAGGCACGATCGACGTTATCATTCCGCGCGGTGGCAAGAGCCTCGTCGCCCGCGTTCAGGCCGAGGCCAGGACGGCCGTCCTGTCGCACCTCGAGGGGATGAACCACTCCTATGTCCACGCCGCCGCCGATCATGAAAAAGCGCGGGCGCTGGTGCTGAATGCCAAGATGCGCCGCGTGTCTGTCTGTGGCGCGACCGAGACCTTGCTGATCGACAAAGCCATTGCGCCGGACCTTCTGCCGTGGATCGCTGCGGACCTGTCGGCCAAGGGCTGCGAACTGCGCGGCGATGCCGCGGCGCGTGCCATTGTGCCGGGCATGACCACTGCCTCGGAAGAGGACTGGTCCACCGAATATCTGGCCCCGATCCTGTCGGTGGCTGTGGTCGACGATCTGGACGCCGCCATCGCCCACATCGGCCGCTATGGGTCAGGCCATACCGAGGCGATCATCACCGAGGACGCACAGGCCGCCGCCAACTTCCTGAACCGCGTGGACAGCGCCATCGTAGTCCACAATGCCTCTACACAATATGCCGATGGCGGAGAGTTCGGCTTTGGCGGCGAAATCGGTATCGCCACCGGACGGCTCCACGCACGCGGTCCCGTCGGTGCCGAACAACTGACCACCTACAAATATGTGGTTCGCGGGCAGGGACAGACCCGCCCCTGACCCCCGAAAAGCAAAAAAGGCCGGAGCGGAAACTCCGGCCTTTTCTTTCATTTACCCAAGCCTATCCGCGCTGCGGCAGGGCATAGGCAATCACCTGGTCACCCCTCGGGGTTTCCATGAAGTGGTGGCCGCCCGTCATGATGACGAGGTACTGGCGACCGTTCTGCTCATACACCATCGGGTTGGCCTGACCGCCTGCGGGCAGGACATCGGACCAGACCGTCTTGCCCGTTTCGATATCGATGGCGCGGATCAGGTCATCCGTTGCCGCTGCGATAAAGATCAGGCCACCCGCCGTTACCACCGCACCGCCATTGTTAGGCGTTCCGATTTCAAACGGCAGCATGGACGGAATACCGAACGGACCGTTGTTGCGAGCCGTGCCGAACGGACGGTCCCACAGGGTCTGGCCAGTGCGGATGTCGATGGTGCGGATACCGCCATAGGGCGGCTGTTTGCACAGCAGGCCGGTGAACTTCACCCGCCAGCCCGCATTGACGTTGATTGCATAGGGCACGCCCGTCTGCGGATCACCGGCTCCCTCGGCCTTCGACTTGGTCAGGCTGCCACCTCGGTTGGCAGCTTCCTTCTCGCGCTCGATATAGCGGGGATCATCACGCGCGAACCAGCCTTGGGCATCGGCCTCCTTACGCGGCACCAGACGGTTGTGGTTCGGCATGTCGTTATAGTTGGCGATGATCACACCGCGCACCGGATCGACCGCTACACCACCCCAGTCAGAGCCGCCATTATAGCCCGGATACTGGATCCAGTGACGGTCAGCCGTCGGCGGGGTGAAGAAGCCCTGATAGGAAGCCTGACGGAACTGGATGCGGCAGAACATTTGATCGATCGGCGACATCCCCCACATGCTGCGCTCCGTCAGATCGGCCTTGCGCAGGGTGTGGAATTTGGACGTCGGCTGGGTCGGCGTGCGCTGTGCAGGCTCGACACCCCCTTGCGGCACTGGGATGTTTTCCACCTCGTGCAGAGGCTGGCCCGTGCGGCGGTCCAGAATATAGATATCGCCCTGTTTGGACGGCAGGATCACCGCCGGAACCATGGCACCACCGACCGGCATATCCACCAGAGTGGCCTGCGAGCCGAGGTCATAGTCCCACACATCGCGGTGAACCGTCTGGAAGTGCCAGCGCGGCTTTCCTGTCGTCACATCCAGCGCCACCAGCGAGGTCGAATACTCGTTCTCGGCCGGACGGCGGGTGCTGGAGTAATAGTCCGCCGAAGAGTTACCCATCGGCAGGAAGACCAGACCCAGCGCTTCATCCGCCGTGGCCGTGGTCCACATATTGGGCGTGCCACGCGTATAGGTCTCGCCCTCCGGCGGCAGGGTCGTGGTTTCGGGACGCATCATGTCCCATGCGAAACGCAGTTGGCCCGTCACGGCATCAAAGCCCTGAATAACGCCCGAAGCGTTCCAGCGGCGCTGGCCATCCAGAACCTGATGACCCGTCACCACCACCCCGCGCACAATCACAGGGGCCGAGGTAATCGAGACCATGCCCGGATAGGGGTCACCCATGCCGTGCTTGATGCTGACCGAACCGTTCTGGCCAAAGTCGGCGCAGGGGCGACCAGTGCGGGCATCGACCGCCACAAGGCGACCATCGAGCGTGCCCTCGATAATGCGCGAAGCGCACGGCTGGGCCGCATCGACGTTTGGCACCTGATAGTGGGCCACGCCACGGCATGCCGCCGTATAGGGAATATCCTCGTCCGAGACCTTGGGATCATAGGTCCACTTCTGCTCGCCCGTCGCGGCATCAACGGCAAACAGGCGGTTACGCGCCGAGCAAAGATAAAGCGTGTCACCGATTTTCAGCGGGGTCGTCTCTGCGCCCCAGCGTTCTTCCGGCAGATCGCCCGTGCGGAACATCCATGCCCGCTCAAGCTTGCCGACGTTTTCCTTGTTGATCTGGTTCAGCGGTGAATAGCGCTGCGCACTGTCAGAGCCACCCCAAGCCGGCCAGTCGCTGTTGACCTTTTGCAGGGCCGGATCACCGATCAGGTCCTGACCGCTGTTTGGCACAGGGCGTTCAACCGTGGCACGGTTGGCATAGACAACAATGCCCCCGCCAATCACGCAGACCAGAGCCATCACACCAAACCCGACAGCAGCCGTCGCCCCGCCGCGTTCGCGCTTCAATGCGCCCAGTGCAAACAGGACCGGAACCAGCAAGACCATCGGCGCAATCACACGCGGCACCAGCGCCCAGCCATCCAGACCCACTTCCCACACGGCCCATACAATCGTGCCGAGTACGACGAGGATATAAAGCCAAGCGCCCGAGCTACGTCGCAGGAACAGCAGGATGCCGCTTATCACCATCAGCAGGCCCGTGATCAGATAGTAGAAGGAGCCGCCCAGCATCGCGAGCTGCGCCCCGCCGATCACAAGAACGACCCCGATCAGGCCTATGACCAGGGCAAGTATCCTGATCAGTAAACGACCAACCCCGCTGCCTCTTTCGACACGCGCCATCACAGATCCTCCTGCGGTTGCATAAGGTATTGAACCGCGCTGAAAGAACTACGTTCCACACCCCTTTGGTTGAGGTCTGGCAGGCTTGCGACCGCAAATGCGAAGAACTCTCAAGAAACCTATGATTGTTTATGTCGCGACGCAGCATTAATGCCGAATAAAATCGCCCAAACAGACCATTCAACCGCAAATACATTCGACAGATGGACATTTCAGTCCTTCAAACCGAAAAATATTTGCGATTACGGCCACCTAACGGCAAAATGTGCAGATGCAAAAAGGTGGACGTTCAAACCCTGGTGGTTTCCTGATCGAAGCGCGGCGACTGGATAAGTCGCCCGCACAGTCTCGCGTGCTTTCCTTCGACGAGATCACGCTCAAACCGACCTCTGAAGGCGGCCAGAAACAGGCCTCGCGCTGCACCGACTGCGGCGTGCCTTTCTGCCAGAACGCCTGCCCGCTCCAGAACAATATTCCCGACTGGCTCGCCTTGTCGGCTGACGGCGATGTGCGCGAGGCGTGGAAGACCGCGTCGCTGACCTCGACCATGCCCGAAATCTGCGGCCGCATCTGTCCGCAGGACCGCCTGTGCGAAGGCGCGTGCACCCTGCAACAATCGGGCTGGGATGGCGTGACCATCGGCTCGGTCGAAGCATGGATTGCCGACACTGCCTTTGAAAACGGCTGGGTCGAGCCTATCCGCCCCGTCGCCGAACGCGGCCAGTCGGTCGCCATCGTCGGCGCGGGTCCTGCGGGCCTTGCCGCCGCCGACCGCCTGCGCAGCGCCGGCTATCAGGTCACGGTCTATGACCGCCATGACCGTGCGGGTGGCCTTTTGATGTATGGCATCCCCGGCTTCAAGCTGGAGAAGCACATCGTCCAACGCCGCATCGACCGTCTGGTCGAGGGCGGTGTGAAGTTTGTGCTGAACACCTCCGTCGGCAACGACATCACCCTGGAAGAATTGCGCAGCCAGCATGACGCCGTGCTTCTGGCCATGGGCGTCTATCAGGCCCGTCGCCTTTCCATTCCGGGTTGCGGTCCCGATGATGCCCTGCCCGCGCTCGACTTCCTGATTGCCCAGAACAAGCGCGACCTCGGCGACACCGTCGAAGGCACGCAAGCCACAGGCAAGAAGGTTGTCGTGGTCGGGGGTGGCGATACCGCCATGGACTGCGTCCGCACGGCTATCCGTCAGGGCGCGTCCAGCGTCACCTGCCTCTATCGCCGTGACCGCGCCAATATGCCGGGCAGCGCCCGCGAGGTGCAAAACGCTGAGGAAGAAGGTGTCACCTTCGAATGGCTGGCGGCTCCCAAGGCCCTCATGTCCAAGGGCGAGGCGGTCAGCGCCGTCCGCGCCCAACGCATGGCCCTGAGTGAAGCCGGTGCCGGTGGCCGTCGAGAGATTGTCCCTGTGGCCGACAGCGATTTCGACATCGGCGCCGATCTGGTGATCGAGGCTCTGGGCTTCGAGCCGGAGAACTTCCCCGAACAGCTCGACCCTTCGCTGGAAATCTCGCGCTGGAACACTGTGCAGGTCGCCCGTGGCGGCTTTGCCACCAGCCTTGAGGGCGTTTTCGCCGCCGGAGACGCCGTGCGCGGTGCCTCCCTCGTCGTCTGGGCCGTGCGCGATGGCCAGGACGCCGCCGCCGAAATCGACCGTTATTTGCGTGCGCGTACCGAGGAAGCCGCAGCATGAGTGATCAATCGCATGAGAACTGGCTGAGCCAGTATGAAGCCGCGCGCGCCGATCTGGTTGCCGCAGGCAGCTATGACCCGAACTCCGAACGCGATGCCTGCGGTGTTGGCCTTGTCTGCGCCATCGACGGCAAGCCGCGCCGCGAAGTCGTCACCATGGCGATCCAGTCGCTGAAAGCCGTCGCCCACCGTGGTGCGGTCGATGCCGACGGCCTGTCCGGTGACGGCGCGGGTATCATGATCGAAATCCCGCAGGAGTTCTTTGCCGAACAGGTTCGCGCCGTCGGCCAGTCTCTGCGCGAAGGTCCGATTGTTGTGGGTCAGGTCTTCCTGCCGCGCACCGATCTGGGCGCACAGGACCGTGCCCGCGCCATCGTCGAAGCCGAGGCTATCCGCTCGGGCTTCTATATCTATGGCTGGCGCCAAACGCCGCTGGACCTGTCGGTCGTCGGCACCCGCGCCGAGCAGACCCGCCCGGAGATCGAACAGATCATGCTGGCGGCACCGGAGGCGCTTTGGAAGGCGGACGCCAACGGCGAGACGCTGGAACGCGAACTCTATCTGTGCCGTCGTCGCATCGAGGCCGCCGTCACCAAGGCAGGTTTGGGTGGCTTCTATGTCTGCTCGCTGTCGGCCCGCTCTATTGTCTATAAGGGCATGGTCCGCGCAGAACTGCTGGGCCAGCTCTATATCGACCTGACCGACGAAACCGTCGCTTCAGGCTATGCCCTGTTCCACCAGCGCTATTCGACCAACACCTTCCCTGAATGGAAGCTGGCACAGCCGTTCCGGATGCTCGCCCACAACGGCGAGATCAATACCCTGCACGGCAACCTCAACTGGATGAAGTCGCATGAAATCCGCATGGCCGCCTCGGCCTTCGGTGACCGCGACAATGAGGTGAAGCCTGTCGTCCAGCCGGGCGGTTCGGACTCTGCGGCGCTGGACAATGTGTTCGAGGTTCTGGTCCGTGCCGGTCGCCCTGCCCCCATGGCCAAAGCCCTGCTGGTGCCGGAAGCGTGGTCGTCGGACGACATGGTGATGAAGGCCGAACACCGCGCCCTCTATGCCTATTGCAATGCCGTGATGGAGCCGTGGGACGGACCCGCCGCGCTGTGTGCCGTCGACGGACGCTGGGTCGTGGCGGGCAAGGACCGCAACGGTCTGCGCCCCCTGCGTGCGGTCGAAACCGTCGATGGCCTGCTGTTGGCTGGCTCAGAAGCGGGCCTAGTTCCGCTGCCGGAAGGCCGTGTAAAGCGCCGCCTGCATATCGGCCCCGGCAAGCTGATCGCTGTCGATCTGAAGACCGCCCGTGTCTATGACGAGCATGAGGCCGTCGATGCTCTGGCCAGCGCCCACCCCTATAAGGAGTGGCTGGGCAATATGGTCGATCTGGAGCCGCTGATCGGTCCGGGACCGGAGCCGCGCGCCGCTACTGGCGATGCCCTTATCCGTCGCCAGATCACCGCCGGTTTCAGCCGCGAGGACTGCGACCTGCTGCTCGACGCATTGGTGCGTGACGGCAAGGAAGCGGTCGGCTCCATGGGTGACGATGCGCCGCCTGCGGTGCTGTCGTCCCTGCCGCGCCCGCTGGCCCATTACTTCCGCCAGAACTTCTCTCAGGTCACCAACCCGCCGATCGACCCGCTTCGCGAGTCCGGTGCCATGAGCCTGAAGACGCGCTTCAAGAACCTCGGCAACATCCTCGCCCATGACGAGGCCCAGACCGATGTGTTCGTGCTGGACAGCCCCGTCCTGACCACCGGCATGTATGAGCGCCTGCTGGGTGTCGTGGCCGATGGTTCGACGACCTTCATCGACTGCACCTACCCCCTGCCGCAAGAGGGCGAGGAAGCGGGCGCAGGTCTGCGCGCTGCGCTGAACCGTATCCGCGACGAGGCCGAGGCCGCCGCCCGCAGTGGCTCGACCCTGATCGTGCTGAGCGACGAGAAGATCGCCGAGGATCGCCTGTCGGTTCCGATGATCCTTGCGACTTCGGGTGTTCATCTGCGCCTGATCGAGGCGGAGCTGCGCACCTATTGCTCCATCGTCGTCCGCTCTGCCGAGACGCTGGACCCGCACGCCTTTGCGGTGCTGGTCGGCGTCGGTGCCACGGCTGTGAACCCGTGGCTGGCGCAGGAACTGTTCCAGGAACGCCTCGAGCGCGGCATCTATCAGGGCCTGACCCTGAAAGACGCCTGCCTGAACTATAAGAAGGGCATCGAGGCGGGCCTGCTGAAGGTTCTGGCCCGCAAGGGTATCTCGATCATCTCGGCCTATCGTGGTGGCTGCGAGTTCGAGATCCTTGGCCTGTCGCGTGCCTTGGCCGCCGAGTTCTTCCCCAATGCCTCGTCGCGTATTTCGGGCATCGGTCTGGCGGGACTGGAGAAGGCTGCGCTTGAGCGTCACAAGACAGCCTTCGGCAGCGCGGCGGTGCCGTCACCGAAGATGGGTGGTTTCTTCCGCATCCGTGCGGGCGGCGAGGCTCACGGCCACGACGCCAAGACCATCCACCTGTTGCAGGACGCCACCAACCGTGGCGACTACAAGCGCTTCAAGCAGTATTCCGCCGCTGTCGCAGAACAGCCGGACCTGTCCTTGCGCGACCTGCTCGACTTCAAGGAAGGGCTGAAGCCCGTCCAGTTGCACGAGGTCGAAAGCGTTTCCGACATCCGCAAGCGCTTCCTGTCGCAGGCCATGTCGCTGGGTGCTCTAAGCCCTGAGGCACACGAAACGCTCAACATCGCCATGAACCGGATGGGCGCGCGTGCTGTCTCGGGTGAAGGCGGTGAAGACCCCGCACGCTATGTGCCGCGTCCGAACGGCGACAACGCCAACTCGGCCGTCAAACAGGTGGCCTCGGGCCGTTTCGGCGTCACCGCCGAATATCTGAACCAGTGCCGCGAGATCGAGATCAAGGTCGCGCAGGGTGCCAAGCCCGGCGAGGGCGGCCAGCTTCCCGGCTTCAAGGTCACCGAGTTCATCGGCAAGATGCGCCATGCCGTCCCCGGCACCACGCTCATCTCGCCGCCGCCGCACCACGACATCTATTCCATCGAGGACTTGGCCCAGCTGATCTATGACCTGAAGGCCATCAACCCCGATGCCAAGGTGACGGTGAAGCTGGTGTCCTCGACCGGTATCGGCGCGATTGCATCCGGCGTGGCCAAGGCCAAGGCCGACGCCATCCTGATCGCGGGTCACAACGGCGGCACGGGTGCCTCGCCCCAGACCTCGATCAAACACGCGGGCATGCCGTGGGAAATCGGTCTGGCCGAGGCGCACCAAGTCCTCAGCCTGAACCACCTACGCTCGTCGGTCAGCTTGCGCACCGACGGCGGTATCCGCACCGGACGTGATGTGGTCATCGCCGCCCTGCTGGGTGCCGAGGAGTACGGCATCGGCACGGCAGGCCTGATCGCCATGGGCTGTCTGATGGTGCGCCAGTGCCACTCGAACACCTGCCCTGTCGGTGTCTGTTCTCAAGACGAACGCCTGCGCGCCAAATTCACCGGCACGCCGGATAAGGTGGTGAACCTGTTCACCTTCATCGCCGAGGAAGTGCGCGAAATCCTCGCCAGCATCGGCGCGCGCACCATCGATGAGATCGTGGGCCGCACCGACCTGCTGCGTCAGGTTCGCCGCGGCGGCTCGCATCTGGATGACCTCGACCTGAACCCTCTGCTGATGAAGGTGGATGTCGACAAGCCCGGTCGTCTGGCCGACAAGCATCGTCAGGAAATCGACGAGAGCCTCGACGCCCGCGTTCTGAAGGATGCCAAGTCCTTCCTTGAAACGGGCCAGACCCTGGAACTGTCCTATCCGCTGAAGAACACCCAGCGCACAGTCGGTGCCGGACTGTCCTCGGCCATTGTCCGCAAATACGGCCCACAAGGCCCGCAAGGCCGCCTGACGCTGAAGCTGGAAGGCATTGCAGGCCAGAGCTTCGGCGCCTTCAACACGCGCGGTCTGGTTCTGGATGTGACGGGCGAAGTGAACGACTATGTCGGCAAGGGCCTATCGGGTGCGGAAATCCGCGTGCGTCCTTACCAGTGGCGCGAGGGCCAGCAGGTCTGCGGCAACACCACCCTCTATGGTGCCACCTCGGGCCGACTGTTCGTTGCAGGGGCCGCAGGCGAACGATTTGCCGTCCGTAACTCTGGCGCAGAAGCCGTGGTCGAGGGTCTGGGTGCCCACGGCTGCGAATATATGACGGGTGGCCGCGTCGTGGTTCTGGGCTCTACGGGCTGGAACCTTGCGGCGGGCATGAGCGGTGGTGAACTGTTCGTTCTCGACCCCCAAGGCCACGCTGCACAGGCACTGAACGGCGACCTTGCCGCCATCGGCACCTTGAATGCCGAGGCCGCCGATCGCCTGAAGGAACTGGTCGAGGCCCATCACGCCGCAACCCGTTCGCCATTGGCCGAGCGTTTGCTGGGTGACTGGAAGAACAGCCTGAAGGCCTTCATCCGCATCGTCCCCCAGACGGTCAAGGCGGCTGAAGACAAGGCCCTGAGTGAACAGGCCATCAGCGCCTGAACGCTCTAAAATGCCAAGACTGAAAGGGCCGGTTACCTGTGGTGACCGGCCCTTGCCTTGACATTTGTCCTCAAGAGGACCATTTGCCCACTACCGCACAGTGCGGTTTCCGTCGTGCTCCAGCGCGTGTGGGCCGTTTCCATTGGAAATGAGCCTGTCTGTCGAGCCGTCGGATCCTCCAGTTCATACGTCGTCCGTACACGCGGGGCGGCGCCCGTTACCTGCCCGTGACAACGGGCGGACGACGCGCGCTGCACGGCCCGATGGCTGCTGGCGTCCGTCGTCATTCGTGAAAGACAGACGTGACCGATACCCAAACCAACGCTTTTGAAGCACTGGGCCTGAACCCGGGCCTTCTCACCGCGCTTAAGGCTGCGGGATACGAGAAGCCGACCCCGATCCAGTCCAAGGCTATCCCCCATGTGATGAAGGGTGCTGACCTGCTGGGCATCGCCCAGACCGGCACCGGCAAGACTGCCGCCTTCGCACTGCCCATCCTGCACCGCCTTGCCGAGAACCGCGTCAAGCCACTGCCGCGCACCACCCGCGCCCTGATCCTGTCGCCGACCAGCGAACTGGCCACCCAGATTGCTGACAGCTTCAAGGTCTATGGCCAACACCTCGGCTTCCGCGTTGCGGTTGTCTTCGGTGGCGTGAAATACGGTGCGCAAGAACGCGCCCTGCAACAGGGCCTCGACGTTCTGGTGGCTGCACCGGGCCGTCTGCTGGACCATATCCAGCAAAAGAACATCGACCTTTCCTCGACCGAAATCTTCGTGCTGGACGAGGCCGACCAGATGCTGGACCTCGGCTTCATCAAGCCGATCCGTCAGGTTGTCAGCCGCCTGCCCGCACGTCGCCAGAACCTGTTCTTCTCGGCCACCATGCCGGGCGAGATCGGCAAGCTGGCCGGCGATCTGCTGAAGGATCCGGTGAAGGTTCAGGTGACCCCGCAGGCCACCACCGTCGAGCGCATCAAGCAGCAGGTCATCTGGGTCGAAGCCGGTCGCAAGCGCGCCCTGCTGACCGAGCTGTTCTCGGATCCGGCCTATACCCGCTGCCTCGTCTTCACCAAGACCAAGCATGGTGCCGACAAGGTCGCGGCCTATCTTGAAGCTGGCGGCGTTGAAGCCGGTGCCATCCACGGCAACAAGAGCCAGCCGCAACGCGAGCGCGCCCTTGAAGCCTTCAAGAACGGCAAGCTACGCGTTCTGGTCGCCACCGACATCGCCGCGCGCGGTATCGACGTGGACAAGGTCACCCACGTGGTGAACTTCGAGCTGCCTTACGTGCCGGAATCCTACGTCCACCGTATTGGCCGCACCGCCCGTGCGGGTGAAAAGGGCACCGCCATCAGCTTCGTCTCGGGTGACGAGATGAAGCTGCTGAAGGACATCGAAAAGGTGACCCGCCAAAAGATCCCGATGGTGGACCGCCGCAACGACAAGCAGCTGGCCGCACTGGATGCTTCGATCATGGCCTCGGGCGTTGCCAAGAAGGCGACCCTGCCCGAGCGTGAACCGCGTCGTGGTGAAGGCGAGGATGGCCGTCGTGGCCGCAACCGCACCCGTGGCGAACGCCCCGAGGGCGGTGGCCAGCCGCACCGCGCCCGCAAGGGTGAGCGTCGCGGTGGCGCAGAGCGCGGTGAAGCAACACCGCGTCCGGCCTCGACCTACAACCCGATGGCTGGCGAAGTGACCACGCCTCGCGAACCCAAGCCGGTCAGCGAGATGAAGCGTCGCCCGCGCAAGCGCCCGTCGAACGGCGGCAAGGGTTTCGGCCCTAAGGGCTAAACCTCTGAAATAGGAAAAGGCCGCTGCTTGGAAAATGCAGCGGCCTTTTTCATGCGCTGTGTTCGGCGCAAAAAAAAACGGCGGCCCCGAAAGGAGCCGCCGTTTCCGAATTCAAATCCGGTGAAGGATTAGAACTTGATGGTGGTGCCCATCGAGAAGGCGATAGCCGAGCCTTCCAGTTCGCCACGCAGGTTCGAGATCACAGCGCCTTGCAGCAGCTTGCGGTCGTCGTTCATGACAGCCTTGTCCATGTCGATGTAGGTGATACCTGCATCGAAGCCGACGCCCTTGGTGATCTCGGTCGAAACGCCGACCGAATACAGGAAGCGGTCCGAGTCCGGGATACGGGCGGTACGCAGAGCGTCCGTGGTCGGGGTCGGGTCATAGCCGATACCGGCGCGGAAGGTGGTCTTGTCGCTGTAGGCGTAGTCCAGACCGATGGCGCCGGTGGTGACGTCTTCGTAGTTCTGGTGGATCACGTCGCCACCGCCGGTGAAGTTGACGTTGATCGCGTCAAACTCCGACCAACCGATGCGGTTGACCTGGGCGTTCAGGGTCAGCTTGTCGGTCGCGGCGTAACGCACTGCGGCGGTCACGAACCACGGGGTGTTGAAGGTTGCGTTGCCTTCGGTCGCGAAGCTGCGCGGAGCCAGAGCGCCCTTCAGTTCGTTGACGATGTCACCTTCGAGGTCGTGCTCGACAGCCGAACGGTACGACAGGCCGAGGTCCCACTTGCCCTTGTGGACTTGGGCGCCGACGTTCCAGCCGAAGTCGATGCCATCGCCTTCCAGCGACGAGGTGCCGTCCAGAGCCTGGAGCGGCGGCATGGACATGGTCAGCGACGGGATGTTCGAGGTCAGCTTGGCCTTGACGTACTGGGCGCTGACGCCTGCGCCGATGTCCAGCCAGTCATTGACTTGGTAAGCGACGATCACGCCGAGGTCTGCCGAGCGCAGTTCCGAGGTGTTGGCGTCATAACGGGCGAACGAACCACCGTCGGCGACAACGTTACCATAGGCTTCGTTGGCGCTGTATTTGGTGGTGAAGTTGTACGGTGCCGAGACAGCCAGACCAATCGACAGACGGTCGTTGATCGGGGTGGCGATGGCGAAGTTCGGCACGACGCCGCTTTCGACCGGGTTGTTCTCGACCGAGCGACCGCCGACCGGCAGACGTGCAGCAACCTGACCGTTGGCCGGATTGATCAGGGTCAGGGTCGAGCCGGTGTCACGGGCTTCGGAATCGATACGGATGGCGTGCAGCGAGAAGGTCGCTTCGCGGCCCGAACGGGCGATAGCGGCCGGGTTCCACCACAGCGACTGTACGCCGGTGTCGGCGGTTTCGCCCGAATAGGCGCGGCCAGCACCACGTGCCGATTGCTCTTGAAGATAGAAGGAGCCTGCGAAGGCCGGAGCGGCCACAGAAGCCATGAGGACGGCAAGGCCGCCAATGCGGGCCACGTTCCTGGAAGTCATTATTTTCACCTATAGATACTGGTTCATCATTACCGATGCGATGAACCTTTGTTCGGGGAGTACCGAAGGCTTATCAGGCGAAACGACGTTGTCATCTCCCAGTCGTTCACAGCCTCGTCACAATGCTACTAATGGCGAATATCGTGGCTGAGAAGTCGCACTTTTTTAGTGAAGTCTTACGTTAGGTAAGAATACAGAATGCCCGATAACGTCGTTCTTCGTATATTCATGCCGACGTAACGTAAGGTTTGAGCATTTATTACCCAGAGTAGCAATTGTTCGCTCTGTAGCTGTATCTCACGCAAAGCTGACGCGATTGCAGTTTTATGCTAGGCTTCCCATCTGAAGTTAAACACCTCTGCGGACGGGGTCCGCGAGGCGTAGAGTTCCCCCGCCTGACCCGACAGCCTTACAGGCTCGCCGAGCCCGGCCAATGCTGAAAGCCTGTCATGTACGAAACGCCCGAACTGGAAACCGACGTCCTGGTCCGCAGCCACGAAATCCGCATTCATACGGCGGAAGATTTCGAGGGCATGCGCAAGGCTGGTCGTCTGGTCGCAGAGGCGCTCGACATGATTACCGAGCACGTCAAGCCGGGCGTAACCACCGGATATCTCGACGATCTGGTTCGCCAGTTCACCCTCGACAACGGCGCCATTCCGGCCTGCCTTGGCTATAAGGGTTACGAGAAGACCATCTGCACCTCGATCAACCACGTCGTCTGCCACGGCATTCCGGGCGACAAGGTTCTGAAGGAAGGCGATATCGTCAACATCGACCACACGGTCATCGTTGACGGCTGGCACGGCGATTCCAGCCGTATGTATCCGGTCGGCGAGATCAACGCCCGCGCCAAGAAGCTGATCGACGTGACCTATGAATCGCTCGACCTCGGCCTTGCCCAGATCAAGCCGGGCAACACCTTTGGCGATATCGGCTTTGCCATCCAGAAGTTCGTCGAGGCCCAGCGCATGAGCGTGGTGCGTGACTTCTGCGGTCACGGCATCGGCCGCGTCTTCCACGACGCCCCGAACGTTCTTCACTACGGCCGCCGTGGCGAGGGCGCTGTCCTCAAGCCGGGCATGTTCTTCACGGTCGAGCCGATGGTGAACCTCGGCAAGCCGGGCGTGAAGGTCCTGTCCGATGGCTGGACCGCCGTGACCCGCGACAAGTCGCTGTCGTCGCAGTGCGAGCACACCATTGGTGTGACCGAAGACGGTCTGGAAATCTTCACCCTGTCTCCCAAGGGCATTTTCCGCCCGACCTTCTAAGGCGGCTCTATACAGAGCAATGTTATGCGTTAGTCTCCCCCTCCGATTGCGTTGGGCGGGGGAGGCCGATGCTCGACACGCCAGAGACTGTAAACACCAAACCCAAGGCCCATCATCTGGGCCATCGCGAGCGGTTGCGCGAGCGCGCCTATGAGGGCGGTCTGGCCAATCTGCCGGACTATGAGCTGCTGGAACTGTTCCTGTTCCGCAGCCAGCCGCAAGGCGATGTAAAGCCGATCTCAAAAGCCCTGCTCGACCGCTTCGGCTCGCTGGCGGGCGTATTGGCCGCCTCGATCGAGGACATGCGCACGGTCAAATCCACCGACATCAAGGGCCGCACCAAGTCCGTCGGCAAGGAAACGGCGCTGGACCTGTGCGCCCTTCAGGAAATCGCGCGACGTGTGGCCTTGGAAGAGGCGACCAAGCGCACGGTCATTTCCTCATGGACGGCATTGCTGGCCTATGTGCGCATGGCCTTACAGCACGAACCGCGCGAGCAGTTCCGCGTCCTCTATCTGGACCGCAAGAACCAGCTCATCCGCGACGAGATCCAGAACAAGGGCACCGTCGATCACGCACCCGTCTATCCACGTGAAGTGGTCAGACGCGCACTGGAACTGTCATCCAGTGCCATAATCATCATCCATAACCACCCCTCGGGCGATCCGACGCCCAGCCGCGCCGATATCGACATGACCAAACAGGTCATCGAGGCCGCGCGCGCTCTGGAGATTCAGGTTCACGACCATCTGATTGTTGGCCGGAACGGCGTGACCAGCTTCAAGCAACTTGGCCTGATGTGAGACAGTCGCTCACCACCGCGCGGCTCATTTTGAGACCTGTTTCGGTCGATGACCTTCAGGACCTGATCGAACTGTGGCGTGACGAGAGCTTTACCCGCTTTACTTCGGGACGCCCTCTTGGCGAGGAAGAGGTGTGGCTGCGCCTTTTAAGGGATATCGGCCACTGGCACGTTAAAGGTTACGGCAACTGGACGATCAGGGATTCGTCGTCCGAAACCCATCTAGGCAGTGTGGGAG
>JAEZHG010000220.1 GCA_023436945.1 Pseudomonadota bacterium
TCGGTGCATGCCATCCGTCCGCAGACCTGCCGCGTGTGGTTCTGCCTGTGGCGGGCAGTCGAGCTTTCGGATGACTGGCGGCCGGACCATAGCGGCGTGATCGTGCGCCCTGATGGTGTGCAGGAGGGGATCATCACCCTCTATGTCATCCGCCCAAGCGAGTTTCTGGCCAGCATCGACTTCTTCTCGACGGTCGCGCACTGGATCGCAGAGGGCATCCAGATCGCCCTGTCGGTACCGGGGCCGGAGGGCACCTATCCGCTGCGCTCCATGGTGACGGACTATCTGCGCCCCGCCATCGAGGAGGGCGACATGGAAGCCTTTGTCGAGCGCGTGCTGGGCGCGCTGGACAAGCTGTCGGAAGGTCCGTTCCAGCCCGATGGCGTGACGGCCCGATATCAGGTGGCATAAACGCCGCGCGCGTCCTATCTGAACACCATGCCTATCGCCCCCCTGAACAGCCGTGCCGTCATCACCGTGACCGGCCCCGACGCCCGCCCCTTCCTGCACAATCTGCTGACGCAGGATGTGGAGACGATAGAGGACGGCCAGCTTCGCCTCGGCGCGCTGCTGACGCCGCAGGGCCGGTTGATGGTCGATATGATGATCTGGGGCCGTGATGACGGCGTGTGGCTGGATGTTCCGGCAGAGGCGCGTGACGGTCTGGTCCAGCGTCTGTCGATGTACAAGCTGCGCGCCAAGGTCGATGTGGCCGCCAGCGATGCAGGCGTGTTCGCAAGCTGGAGCGAGCAGCCGCAAGGCTTCATCGCCGATCCGCGCCTTGAGGGGCTGGGTTTTCGCGCCATCGGCTATGCGGGCGAGACCACCGCAACCGAGGATGACTGGCATGCGCACCGCCTGTCACTAGGCGTGGTCGAGGCGGCCTATGATGCGCCCAAGGACAAGACCTATCCGATCGAAGCGAACTTCGACCTGATGAACGGCATCGACTTCCACAAGGGATGCTTCGTCGGTCAGGAAACCACCTCGCGCATGAAGCGACGTGGCACGATCAAGAACCGCATCCTGCCGTTTACCTATGAGGGCGATGCGCCTTCTGCCGGAGCCGAGGTGCTCAAGGGCGAGCTTCGCGCAGGCGAGGTCACCAGCGCCGCCAACGGTCGCGGCATGGCAATGATGCGTCTGGATCGCATGGACGGTGAGCTGACGGTGGAAGGCCGCGTGGTTCAGGTTCTGCGACCCGACTGGGTGCCTGCGCTCAGCAGCTAAGGCCAAGCCGTAAAAGTATGCTTGTCTATTTGGAAAGCATGCTTGACACAGCCCGCATCCACTAGGTAAAGCGCCCTTGTCATTCGACGGGGGCGCAACGATGCACAGCAAAACCGAAAACGCTAAAACCGCTATTGCAAAAACCTTTGGCTTCAAGCGCTTCGGCAAAAAAGAAGCCTTGTGGATGCTGTTGGGCGGCGGCTTCTTCCTCTCCTTGCTTACCGATGCCCAACTTCCTGTCTGGCCTCAGGCGTGGGGCCAGGCTCCCAGCTTTAGCGCTGCGATCCTGTTCCTCTATTTCGCCCTCGGCATGATCCCCCTCACCCGCCAATGGTGGCTGGGTCTGGATGAGGCCGCACAAGAGGCGCACAAATGGGCTTGGTGGTGGGGTGGCAACCTCGGCTTCATCGCAGGCAGTATTGGCTTTGCGCTTTTCGCCCTGTCGGGCGTGCAACTTCTAGAGCACATGAATCCCAACAACCTGATCATGGTCGGCCTCCTCGCCGCCATGGTGGCTCAGTCCATCGGCTATGGCATTGCGTGGATGTGGTGGTGGCAGTCACGCCGCTGATTACAGAGAAGATGCCCGATCACTCGGGCCCTTTTTATTTGCCAAACCGAAACATTATGGCAACATCGTTCAATGACTGATGAAACCCTGTCCCGCTGCAAATGGTGCGGCACCGATCCGCTCTATGTCGAGTATCACGTCACCGAATGGGGCGTGCCCGAGTATGACAGCCGCGCCCTGTGGGAAAAGCTGGTGCTGGACGGAATGCAGGCGGGGCTGGCGTGGATCACCATCCTGAGAAAGCGCGAAGGCATCCGCGACGCCTTCGCCAACTTTGATCCCGACAAGGTCGTCGCCTTTGACGATGCCGACATCGAGCGCCTGTTGAACGACGCCCGCATCATCCGCTCTCGCGCCAAGATCATCGCCACTATCGAAAGCGCCCGCCTGTTCGTTCATATGCGCGACAGCGGCGAGGACTTCAGCCAGTTCATCTGGTCATTCGTCGGCGGCAAACCGATCCAGAACAACCTGATCGAAGGTGAGCCCTACCCCACCCAAAGCCCCGAGAGCGTCGCCCTGTCCAAGGCGCTCAAGAAACGCGGCTTCAAGTTTGTGGGGCCGGTCATCGTCTATGCCTTCATGCAGGCCTGCGGCTTGGTACAGGACCACATGGTGACGTGCTTCAGGCACGAGGCACTGCGATAGGTTGCACCACATAATCCAGAACAGGTTTGGCCAAGCGCGTTTAGTCACCATGGGCTGCGTTTCGTCCCATCCGGCTTTAGCCTAGGCGTTCGGTTCGCCAAACGCGGGCTATGAACGCAATCTTCTATGCGGCGCTGGCCGTACACATCACCTGCGGTTTCGTTTGCACGCTCTTGGGTCTGGTTCCTTTGCTAACGCGCAAGGGAGGACGGAACCATCGCCGCTCCGGTCGGCTGTTTGCCTATCTGATGGGTGTACTGCTGGGGGCTGCATGGATCATGACGGCCCTGCATTTCAGCCTCTATTTTCTGGCGCTCAGTGCCATGGCGACGCTGGGCCTGTTCTCGGGTGTGCGCGTGCTTCGAAGAAAGCGACCCGATATTACGCCAGCAGACAGAGCAACGGCTCTGGACTGGACCGCTACAGTTTGCATCGTCGGCATATCGGCGTGGACACTGTATGCCAGTTTGAGCGGCGGCACGGGCGGCGGCAGCACGGTATCGCTGGCATTGGCCGCTTCGGGCCTCACCTATGGCGGCTATGACATCTGGCGGTTCTGCGCCCCCTCAGCGTGGCCTTTCACGCCCAAGCTGTGGCTCTATGAGCATCTGGTGAAGATGATCGGTGCCTATAGCGCCGTCATGTCGGCTTTTTCCGGTAACTTTATCCGCTTCATCCCCGCGCCGTGGAGCCAGCTGTGGCCCAGTATTGTGTTCCAATTGCTGGCAATCGCGTGGATCATCATACTGGTCATGCAGGATCGGGCGCGGAACAGGACAGCTTGAAGGTGAGCATCAGGCGTTGGAGTATCGCGCAAAAGATATGGGCCTTCTCGGCCTATGCTTTGATCGCATCCACCCTGTGCGCAGCCCTGATGGCGCGATACACGGCAGGGCTACAAGCACAGCCGCTATCATTTTATCTTCTGTGGCAAGGCTTGATCTACGCGGCGTGGGTGCCGGCGGCTTTGATCGTATGGATCATACTGGCTCGCTCGGGTCGTGACAGTGCCGCTATAATGCCGCTTGTACTGACCAGCTTTGCCATTGTGCCGGTACAGGCCCTAATCGCCACGGCACTGGACATTCGCTTTGTCGGCGGTGGTGATTTTAGCAACTTGGTGCCTCAGGCCATCGACCGCTTTCCGGTCAGCCTGCTGCTGTGGACGGCACTATCCATGACCGGTCTGGCGTTTCTTCAGTATAGCCGCGCACAGCAGGCACGATCAGAAGCCAGGGTGATGGCCAAGGCATTGAGAGATGCCTCGAACACGCTGAAATTCTCCGCACCGCAAAGACTGTTGGTCACCACTGGCCAGCGCAAGGTTCCCGTACTTCTGAGCGATATCGAATGGTTCGGATCGGCGGGTAACTATGTGGTTGTCCACTGGCAGGATCGCGAAGGCCTGCTGCGGACACCGCTGAAGACACTGGAAAACGAACTGGACCCTGTCGTGTTCGCCCGCTCACACCGCTCGACCCTTATCAATCTGGCGATGGTCAGGGCTACACAGCCGCTGTCCGACGGCTCGTGGCGACCGACCATGCAGAGCGGTACCGAACTGGTGCTGAGC
>JAEZHG010000292.1 GCA_023436945.1 Pseudomonadota bacterium
GCCATCGACTTGGCGATCCAGCCACCAAAGGTGACGAGGCTCAGCACAATACCGATCAGGCGCAGTCGCAGCACATTGTCAGGCAGGAAAGGATCGCTGGCGACCAGAGAGGCGAAGATCTTTCGCAACTGGCGCAGCATGAAGAAGAACCCCGCAAAATAGGCCCAGATCAGGCCCAGTGCGAACAGGAGCAGGCCTCGGGTCAGTGGCATCTGAAGCACTTCACCACCGCTGTTGGAGGTGATGCTGAAGTTCGAGAGGGGAACGAAAATCGCGATGATAAAGGCGATACCGAGAACCACCGATGCGGTGGCCATCGCCAGATAGGTGATGTCGATGAACATCTTCAGGCATCGGGCCAGGGTGCCGGTGCCGGGGGCTTCTTGGGTCAGCGCAATCTGCGGCGCTTTGCGAAGCATGGAGGTGTTCAGTTTCGGCAGGCCCATGGGAGTTGTCTGAACTCGCTATGACCGGAAAAGAAGATCTGCGCTGTGCCCAACCGGTCGATCAGGTCACAGCGCTTGTTTTTGCGATCTTCTGCACTGTCGTAAAGCCTGTACTGTTACAGAGCTTGGAAGATGGCGCTCAGTGCAAACACCGGCATTGCGGCGATCATGATGCTGTTCAGGAAGGCGTAGCCCATTTTGTCCATGAACTGCGAGGCTTTCATCGATTGCATAACTGTCTCTCCTAGATTGCAAGTTTGTGGCTGAAGACTGAAGCTAAGTTGGAAGTTTCTTCCTTCTTGGCTTTTCATCTCGAACGGTTTTGTTTGCCGTTCTTGAGCTAGAAGATGAACCGTGCTCGTTCGAATTGCACGTTACATATCGTTTAACGATATTAAACTTTCGCAAGGTTCCAAGAGGGGCTAAAAGAGACCCATGAAACTTCGTCTTATCAAAGGGATGCGGCTGGTGGCCGCGACCCACAATCCGGGCAAGGCTGTCGAGATCGCGGCTCTGCTGGATGGAAATTACGAGATTGTCACGGCCGGAGCACTGAATCTGCCCGAACCGGACGAGACGGAGAGCACCTTCGTTGGCAATGCCATGCTGAAAGCGCGCCATGCCGCGGCCTTGTGTGGAGAGGTCTGCCTTGCCGATGACAGCGGCCTGTCGGTGGCGGCGCTGGATGGTTCGCCGGGTATTTTCTCGGCGCGTTGGGCGGGTCCGGGCAAAGACTTTGCTGTGGCCATGCAAAAGGTGCACGAACGTATGGAAGAGAGCGGCAGCCGTGACCGCTCCGCCTGGTTCACCTCGGCGCTGGCTGTGGCCTGGCCTGATGGCACCTGTGTCGTGGTCGAAGGCCGCGTGGATGGCGATATCGTCTATCCGCCGCGTGGCGAGCGTGGCTTCGGCTATGATCCGATCTTCCAGCCGCACGGTCATGATGTGACCTTCGGCGAAATGGAACCGGCCGAAAAGGATGCTATCAGCCACCGCGCTCTGGCTTTCGAGCGCCTGAAGGCAGCTTTGATTGACTGATCCCGTGCCGGACACCGAGGGCCTCGTCGCCCTCTATGTCCACTGGCCCTATTGTGCGCGTATCTGCCCCTATTGCGACTTCAACGTCGTCCGTGATCGCGGGCGCGTCGAGGAACAGGCGCGGCTGGTCGATGCCATCATTCGCGATATCGAGGCCCAGGCCGAACGCATCGGCCCGCGCAAACTGGCGTCGGTCTTCTTTGGCGGTGGCACACCGTCGCTGATGGCGTCTGATGCTGTGGCGCGGGTGCTGGAGCGGACATCGAGGCTGTTCCAGCCTGTTGCCCATATGGAGGTCTCGCTAGAGGCTAACCCGACCGACGCCGAGGCCAGCCGCTATGCCGCGCTGGCCGATGCGGGCGTCACGCGTCTGTCGATGGGCATTCAGTCGTTCGATGATGCGGCTCTGAAGTTCCTTGGACGCGACCACAGTGCTGGCTCGGCCCGCCGTGCGGCAGAGACGGCCGCGCGTATCTTCCCGCGCCTGTCGATTGATCTGATCTATGCCCGCCCCGAACAGTCGGTTGCCGACTGGAAGGCCGAGCTCGGTACCGCCTTTGATCTGGGGTTCGAGCATATCTCGCCCTATCAACTGACCATCGAGCCGACCACCGCCTTTGGCCGCGCCTTTGCACGCGGAAATCTGGTGCCGCCGGACGAAGATCTGGCCATTGCGCTTTACGAGACGACCCAAGAGGTACTCGAGGCCAATGGTTTCGAAGCCTATGAGGTGTCCAACCACGCCAAGGGTGTGGCTGCGCGGTCCAGCCATAACATCCATGTTTGGCGTGGCGGTGACTATATCGGTGCCGGCCCCGGTGCCCATGGTCGCCTGACCACAATGGAGGGTCGAAATGCTACCGTCGCCCATCGCAGGATTGGCGATTACATCGAGGGTGTCGCCGTGGGCCATCCATGGTCCCAGCATGAAGTTCTGGACGCAGGTGATGCCGATGAAGAGCGCGTCATGCTGGGATTGCGTACCGTCGAGGGTGTTCCTGTAAGCGTGCTTGAGCGCCTTGGACACAGCATGGCTCAAGGCCCGCTTTGCGAGATGCTGGAAGAGGGGTTCCTCAAACAGGATAAGGGACGCATCAGCGCGACCACTGAGGGCCGCCCTGTTCTCGACAGTGTTCTGAAGCGTCTACTGGCCTAGGCCAGCTCATCCCGCTCGATCGGGCCGGGAGCCTGCGGTGCGGTTTCGGGATGGCGGGTGTCCTGACGGCGTTTCAGGGTCCACTGCTCACCGTCGACAAAACCGAGGCCGTCCCATTTCACCACCGTCACCTTGATGTGGGTCGCGTCCCACGCGATGCGGTTAAAACTTGGCGGATAGTTGTCGCGCTCACGCAGGGACAGCGTACCGCAGCCGATGGCATAGCAGCGCTGCTCGCCCATATCGATGGGCAGGGCGAACGGCACATGGACGTGGCCGCTGGTGATCAGATCAACGCCTGCCTCACCAAAGATGCGGGCGGCGCGGTCGCCGCGTTTGACCTCGCCGCGCATCGGGCTGTCGATCATCTCCACCAGCGGGTGGTGACAGGCCAGAATACGCAAGGTGTCCGGCGTGGTGTCGCGCAGGGCCACGGCCGCGCGCTTGGTCTGTTCAAGGTCGATCGCGCCCTTGGACCAGTTCAAACGTGCCTGCCATCCACGGGCGGTGGTCACACCACGAACCATAAAGCCCTTGCCTGTGAACTCGTGGTCGTGGGCGGGATGGCCGGTGGCCGTCTCGAAAGCCTTCCATGGCCAGAACAGCCGCGCCAGCACATCCCAATAGGGAACGTCATGGTTGCCGACCGTGACAAACACAGGCTCCGGCAGGGCGCTGATCCATTCGGCAGCGGCCTCGAACTCGTGCTTCAGACCGCTTTGGGTAATGTCGCCGGTGATCAGGTTCAGGTCGGCCTTGTAGGCGTGCGCATAGGCCATGGCCTCGTCCACCGCCGCCTTGTGCTCGACCCCGAAATGGATGTCCGAGAACTGAAGGATCACACCCATCAGTCAGAAGCTTCCAGCATTTCAGGCGACAGGGCCAAGGCGGTAAAGGCGTGGGGCACGAAACGCACCTGTCCTTCCTTGCCGACAGGCACCGTCTCGCCATCGATCACCGCAGGGATGCGTGAGCGGCCCCAGATCTCGACCTTGCGGGTCTTCTGGGTCTCGACGGCGGCATCGTTACGCCAGTCGGCAAATACGGCGTTGGCGGCAAGGCGCAGCGCCTGGCCCGTATCGGCCGTGCGCATGGCCGCAGCCTCGAGGCCGGGGGCGTTCTCGTCAAAGGCCTTGGAGATCAGCGGGGTGATTAGCACCAGTGCCTCGGCCTTCTGGGCCTCCTGACCATCAAGGCTGAAACGGATGCGGCCCGAGAAGGCGCGGTTGAAAGCCTGTTTGGCCTTGGAGAAGGCCTCGCCCATCTTGCCCGAGCGGATAGCCTCACGCGCAGGTGCCCACAGGGCGGGCGCGCCCATGATGGCGGCGCAATAGAAATACTCGTCACCGATGGCACCGCCTGCGACCTTGCGCGGCTCGCCCTCTTCCAGAACGCGGCGCAGCGCCTTCTTCCAGTCGCCCGTGCCATAGAGGGCCTTGGGCAGCATATTCATGGTGCCGCCCGGCAGGGTTGCGACCAGCAGATCGTTCTTTCCCGCCAGTGTCGCGATGGTGCGTGCCGTGCCGTCTCCGGCCAGTACCAGAAGGGCATCGGGCTTGGCCTCGATAGCCTTGTCGATGGTCTCCTGAAAGCCGTCGCCTTCCAGCGTCTCGATGTCTGCCTCGATGTCATATTCATCAAGGATCGCGCGGGCCTGATCGGCGGCGTTGTTGTTCACGCCACCCGACATCGGATTGATAAGCATGATGATTTTGCCCAGCTTGACCTTATCGGTCACGGGCTTCTTCTCATCGGTTACCGGCGCATTGGGGGAGGCGGCAAAATCGGTCATAGACGAAGAATGTTCATCCTCTGTCTAGGTTCCGGCGGTTAGCTTGGCGGTTTCCCCTTGAGGAGGGGAACCACAGGGCGTTCGGTTCGTTCCGCTATGGATCGGGGCTGCCCATTAGAATTTGGAGAGGAGTTCCCCCATGAAAAAAGCTTTTATCGCTCTGGCTGGTGCCGGCCTTCTGGTTTCGGCCTGTGCAAGTGATCCGTATTACGGCGGTGGTGTGAACACCAACAGCCAAGCTGTCCGTCAGGGTGCCGCCGGTGCCGCTATCGGTGCAGTGGCCGGTGCCATCATCGGCAATAACGTTGGCGACGGTAATGCCGGTCGCGGTGCCGCTATCGGTGCCGTTCTCGGCGGCGCAACCGGTGCTGTTCGCGGCTCGAACCAGGACCGTGCAAACCAGCAGCGCTACCGCGACTCCCAGGGTCGCTACTACTACTGCTACGATAACCGTCAGGCAGAATGCTATTGGGAAAACGGCCAGCGCCGTTACTAATAGCGGGTCAGACGACCGACATTATCGGCTGTAGCTGATGATGCAGGGCGGCTCCGCAAGGGCCGCCCTTCTTTCTTTTCAGGGCTGGAATTAAAGAGGGCAATATGGGTGTGGCGACGAGATTTGCGGCCTTGTCCGCAGTGACGGCAACAATGGCTTTGGCCGCCTGTTCGACTTCGGGTGACTACGCCACGCGTGATGCGTTGGTGGCTCCGGTCAACTGTTCGAACCAGACTTTCGAGGTCTATTTCGAAGAGGGTCAGGCGCGTCTGACCCCTGTGGCGCGTCAGGCGATTTCGATGACCGCCACCCGCCTTCAGGGCTGTCATATCGAAAGCGTTTCGGTCACCGGTCTGGCCTCGGCATCGGGTTCGGCGCAGGCCAATCTGAACCTGTCGGAACAGCGCGCCAATGCTGTGCGCGAAGCCCTGTCCGCGACCGGCTGGCCCGCGCCTTCTATTGATGTTTCTGCGGTCGGTGCCGAGGGGGCCCGCACGGGTAACGTCAATGAACCGCTTCGCCGCCGCACCGAGGTGGTTGTCGTGGCCTCGGCTCCGCGCCGCTAAGGCACGCCTATAAGGTCAAGCCTGCGTCTTGCTGTCGCCTATAGGGGCTGTGACGGTGGACGCAGGCGACTTTGCGTTTAAGGTCTCTCCGCGTTTGACGAGGATTTGGCCTTGGTAAGATTTCTGTCCGTTCTGGTGATGATGCTGGCCCTGATCGGGGCGGGCCCTGTCCGCGCGCAGTCCGGACAGACCGGCTTCGGTGCGCTTTCGACCGAACGGATCGAGGCCGAGCTTGTGCCGATGAGCCAATGGGCCGTCGCAGGCTCTACGGCGATTGTCGCCATCCGCCAGAAGATCCAGCCGGGTTGGCATACCTATTGGCGTAACCCCGGTGACAGTGGCGGCCCGACCGAGGCCAACTGGTCCTTGGAGAATGGCTATAAGGCAGGCGACATCATCTGGCCCCTGCCCGAGCGCCAGCGCCTGCAGTCGCTGATGAACTATGGCTACAGCGATGTGGTCTATCTGCCGGTGCCGATTGAAGTGCCGACCACGGCCAAGCCGGGCGAGATCGTCATCCTGTCGGCGTCTGTGCTGTTCATGGTCTGCTCGGACCAGATGTGTGTGCCGGACGAACTGCCGCTTAAGGCCGCGCTGCGCATCGGCGAGGGCCAGCCGCCGCTTAATCCGGTGCATGGCGAGGCGATCCGCAATGTGCTTGAGACCGCGCCGCGTCCTGCCGACATTACGGCCCGTGTCAATCTCGCGGGCGAGACACTAAACCTCAGCGCCACGGGCGGCCCGCTGACGGGCGCGGCACCCAAATGGGCCTATTTCTACCCGTTCGAAGGCGGCATGGCCGACCATGCGGCGATCCAGAAAGGTCTGCGCGGCGTGGAAGGCATCAGCCTTGCCATTCCCATAGGGCGTAGCCTCAAAACCAACGGGCTGGGCGAAACCCTTTCAGGCGTTCTGGCCACCGATCTCGGCGCGTGGGAAATCACAGCAACGCAAGGCGAGACCCTCTATGGCACTTTCGGTGAGGGCCAGCTCTCAACGGGGGAAGAGGCGCAAAAGGCTGCTTCTTTCGGCTCAAGCGGCTTTTGGCAGGCGGCGCTTTTTGCGCTGCTCGGGGGATTGATCCTCAATCTGATGCCGTGCGTCTTTCCTGTGCTGGCCATGAAGGCATCGGCGCTCAGCCGATCCGCCCATGATCCGGCAGAGGCGCGCCGTGATGGTCTGGGTTTCCTTGCGGGGGTGCTGGTGACCTTTGTGGCGCTGGCAGGATTGATGCTGGCCTTGCGTGCAGGCGGTCAGGCGATTGGCTGGGGCTTCCAGCTACAGTCTCCGGCGGTAACAGGCGGGCTTGCGCTTCTTATGCTCGCGGTCGCGCTCAATATGTCGGGCCTATTTAATATTGGAGGACGCCTGCAAGGTGTCGGCAGCGGGCTGGCTGCGGGCAAGGGCGGCGTTGTCGGAGCCTTCCTGACGGGTGTGCTGGCGGTGGTGATTGCTGCCCCCTGCACGGCACCGTTTATGGCACTGGCTCTGGGCGCGGCGTTGGTGATGCCGTGGCCGATGGCGCTGTTGGTTTTTGTGATGCTGGGTCTGGGTCTGGCCCTGCCCTATGTTCTGATCAGCTTTACCCCGCGCCTCTTGTCGCGCCTGCCAAGGCCGGGCGCGTGGATGGAGACCTTCCGCAATCTCCTGGCCTTCCCGATGTATGGCACCGCGCTTTGGCTGGCGTGGGTGTTTGCCAACCAGACGGGCGAGGCCTTGGGTCTGCTGTTCGTCGCAGGCCTGCTGCTGGCACTGACCCTGTGGTTGGCGGGCCGTTATCAGGCGGGTGGTCGTCGTGCCATGTTGGTCG
>JAEZHG010000304.1 GCA_023436945.1 Pseudomonadota bacterium
CCTCAGAGGCCTGGGCCCGAAGCGGACCTTGATCCTTCTGGATGGTCGTCGGATGCAGCCGTCGTCGCCTGATGGATCGATCGACCTGAACACCCTTCCCGATGCCCTGATTGGCAACGTCGAAGTCATCACCGGCGGTGCCTCGACCGCCTATGGCTCGGACGCCACCGCGGGTGTGGTCAACTTCCGTCTCAAGAACGTCGAAGGCCTGACCCTCAATACCCAGTACGGCATCAGCGAATACGAGGACGGCGAGCAATTTCGCGCCACCATCACCGCTGGCCAGCGCTTCGCAGAAGGCCGTGGACGCGCCTTAATCTCGGTCGACTATTCCCAGCGCGAACCTGCGAGCCAGAGCGACCGGCCGTTCTATATTATGCGCACGCCGCAGAACGGTACGGCGACGCTCGATTCCGGTGCGATGCTCTTCCCCGGAAACGCGCCGCGCGCGTCCGTGGTCAACGACCTGTTCACCAACGTTTATGGCACAAGGCCCATCACTGGTTCCTCCACCTATACGGGCCAGTTGGGCTTTAACCTCGATGGCACGCTCTTCAGCCACGTCACGCCCGTTGGCGACTACTTCGTGGAGAACTTCCGCGACCCCGAAACCGACACCCAATATATCGCCGGTAGCGGCAAGCAGCTGAACTTCGGCTGGCCAAACAGCCAAATCGTGAACACGAACGAGCGTATCACCGTGTTCTCCAAGCTTGACTATGACGTGACCGACAAGACCTCGATCTTCGCTCAAGCGACATTCACGAGCTACGAGGCTCTGACCTACTTCAACCCGACCCTCGCGTCGGGTGCGGCCTATGCACTGACGGCACCGGTTACCAACCCGTTCCTGACGCCAGATGCTAGACTGGTCCTTGCATCGCGTCCCGATCCTACCGCCGACTTCACCTTCCAGAAGGCCTTCACCGCTGCCGGTGACCGCCTGCAAACCAATACCTATGACGTGTATCAGGTTGTCATGGGGGCCAATGGTGTCGTGCCCTATCGCGACTGGACGTGGGATACGTTCTTTAGCTTCGGTCAAACCAAGACCAACAACATCCAGCACGGCGCACTCAGCAAGTCCGCCGTTATGAACCTTCTGTATGATCCGTTCGGCGGCGCTGGCGGCTCGCGTGTAGAATTCGACCCCGTGACAGGCAATTCGATCGGTACAGTTGTCTATCCGGTGCTCTGTGAAGGTGGGGCGAACTTCTTCGGCAACCATGCGCTTTCGCAAAGCTGCATGGATTACATGAGCCGCAGAACCTCCAACACCAACGAGATGAAACAGCGGGTTGCCGAACTGAACTTCCAAGGCGGCCTGTTCAATCTTCCTGCGGGTGAAGTGCGCGCAGCTACCGGCCTCGGCTATCGCTACAATTCGTTCCAGTACAACTCCGACGAGCTTTACAATATCCCGGGCGTCGGTAGCGATATTCTGGGCTATAGCGTGCTGCGCCCCTCCGGTGGCGACACCAGCGTCACCGAAGTCTATTTCGAGGCTCTGGTTCCGATCCTGTCGCACCTGCCGTTCGCTCAAGAGGTCAATATGAACCTCGGCTACCGGTACTCGGATTACAGCAGCGTCGGTGGCGTCAGTGCCTATAAGGTCGATGTCGACTGGAGCGTCATCGACTCGCTTCGTCTGCGTGGTGGTTACAACCGCTCCGTTCGCGCGCCCAGCGTTGGTGAACTCTTCGCCCCTGAATCGACGGGCAGCACCGGCATCGGTAGCCCCAGTGCGTCGACCCCATATGGCGGCGACCCCTGCGATGTCCGTTCGGGCTATCGCGGAGGCTTCGGTCAAAGCAATGCCAACGCGGCCAAGGTCGAAGCGCTTTGCGCAGCCATGGGTGTGCCGGCTGGCGTGCTTCCGACCTACCAGTTCGGCTCAGCTCAAGTATTCGCCCTGACAGGCGGCAATCCGGATCTGGAAGAAGAAACGACGGACACCTATTCGATCGGTGCTGTCATCCAGTCGCCCTTCTCCCATCCGCTTCTTGAGCGCATCTCGACTTCGCTCGACTGGTACTCGATCGAGGTCACCGGAGCCGTCGGCAACCTGCCGATCATCCAGACCATGGAGAACTGCTTCAACCTCAATGGTGGCAACCCCACCTATGACGTGAACAACTACTACTGTCAGGTGATGGGCAAGCGTAACCCGTCCACCGGCTTCCTGTTCGAACCGGGCCAACCTGCGCTCAATCTGGGTGCGTTCAAGGTCAGCGGCGTGGACCTGCAGGTCGACTGGACGTTCGAGCTTTCCGACATCGGCCTTCCTGCCTCCGCCGGTAGCCTCTCGCTGGGTACCGTCGTCAGCTATGTTGACCAGTTCGAGATCCAGAACCTGCCGGGTGGGGATTCTTACAACTACGCAGGCAGCCGTGGTACCGCTGTCGAGGATGGTGCCGGTTTGGCCCACCCCGACTGGAAGGCCAACACCACCCTGTCCTATTCAAAGGACTGGATGAACGTCAGCCTGCGCTGGCGCCACACGGCCGCGATGATCAGCGCCGAGCAGATCCGCAATCCGGCCAACACCACCCGTGGCGTCTCGTCCTATGACGTCTTCGACCTGAACGGACGCTTCACCCTGCCTCAAGACCTCAGCGTGCGCGTCGGTGTCAGCAACCTGTTCAATAAGGAGCCGCCTCAGGTCGGCAACTTCGCCGGCACCTTTGACGGCCAGAACTACGACACTCTCGGCAGATACTACTCCATCTCTGTGACGAAGAGCTTCTAACCTTGTTCGCGGGCCGTTTCCTGATGGGAACGGCCCGTTCTTATTCCGTGTACATGAGGACGGACTATGAATTTTAAAACCATGACGGCGATGGCGCTCGCGCTGTCTGCCACCGCAACCGCACCTGTATTTGCCGCCGAGCTTCCGGACGCCCAGAAAGCCGCCATTATTCAAACCGTCGAGGGCGATGCCCAACAGATTAGCTCGACCGCCCTGGCTATCTGGGGCTTTGCAGAGTTGGGATATCAAGAGGTGCAAAGCTCTGCACTTCTGCAAAATGATCTGCGCAATGCAGGCTTTGAAATCACCGCAGGTGTAGCAGGTCAGCCCACGGCATTCGTCGCCAGCTTCAAAAACGGCGAAGGCCCCGTTATCGGTATTCTGGCCGAGTTCGACGCCCTGCCCGGCCTGTCGCAGGCGGTATCCCCTGTTGAAGAGAGCCTTGGCGGACACGCGGGCCACGGCTGCGGCCACAACCTGTTCGGTACGGCATCCAGCTATGCCGCCATCGCCGTGCGCGAGTGGATGATCGCCAACAACATCAAGGGCGAAATCCGCCTGTATGGCACGCCGGCCGAAGAAGGCGGCTCGGCCAAGGCCTTCATGGTCCGCGATGGCCTGTTCAACGACGTTGACGTCGCGCTTCATTGGCACCCGGGCACCGCCAATGACGCCAGCCAAGGCTCGACCAAGGCCAATGTCAGCGGCAAGTTCCGCTTCTACGGCACGTCATCCCACGCCTCGGGTGCACCTGATCGTGGACGTTCGGCGCTCGATGCGGTCGAGTCGATGAACTACATGGTCAATATGATGCGCGAGCACGTCCATGAAGGCACGCGCATCCACTATGTCATCACAGACGGCGGCAAGGCTCCCAACGTGGTGCCAAACTTTGCCGAGGTCTATTACTACGTCCGCCACGGCGACCCGACGACGGTTCTGGATGTGGTCGAGCGCGTGAAAAAGGCTGCCGAGGGTGCAGCCCTTGGCACAGGCACCCGTTACGAGTTCCAGCAGATCGGCGGCGTCTACAGC
>JAEZHG010000026.1 GCA_023436945.1 Pseudomonadota bacterium
GCGACAAGGCGATGAAGAACCTGCGCATCCGTCTGTACGACCAGCAGCGTCAGGCCAAGGACGCCGCCCGCTCGGATGCCCGCAAGTCGCAGGTCGGTTCGGGTGACCGCTCTGAACGCATCCGCACCTATAATTTCCCGCAAGGGCGCGTGACCGATCACCGTATCGGCCTGACCCTGCACTCCCTGCCGCAAATCCTCGAGGGCGACCTCGATCCGATGCTGAACGCCCTGATCGCCGAAGATCAGGCGGCCCGTCTGGCCGACCTCGAAGCCGAGTTCGGCTAAGCCGAGGCGGCCTTACGCTTCTTCTTGCGGCCGATGACCTTTGAGCCAAGGCTCTCGGCATATTTCAGAGTGAAGGCGAGGGCAGCGGGGTTGCCGCGTCGTGCCCCGACGCTGTCGGCCATCACGGCACCGCGCTCGCCCATCGGCCTTTCAGGCCCGACAGTGGTGTCGATGGCGGTCTGGTGCTCGATCTCGGCATTCAGACGCGCGCCCATCAGCACGACCATCAATGAAATCCACGTCCACAGCAGGAAACCCATGGCCGCCGACAGCGGGCCGTAGGAGTCGGTACGCACGAAGTTCGACAGGAACCAGCTGAACAGCAACGACACCAGCAGGCTGAACACCGCCGCAACAATGGCCCCCGGCGTCACCCAGCGCCATCGCGGCGAGGTGCGGCTTGGCCCGATGCGGTAAACAAGATTGAGGAAGCCGACGAACAGCAAGAACAGCACCGGCCAGCGCAGCGGCGACAGATAGGCCCATTCCTCCTGCAGCCCGAACAGCGAGATCACCACCGGCACACCGACCACCAGCAGCGAGGTCATCATAACCGCCAGCAGGGCCGACAATGTGCAGGCCATGCACAGCAGGTTGTATTTCACAATGCTGCGCTTCTCGACCTCGTGATAGGCGAGGTTCAAACCGTAAAAGAGTGTCTTCACCCCGCCATTGGCCGCCCAAAGTGACAGGAGCAGCGTCCAGATCAGGGTGAATGTCAGGGTGCTGGTCGAGTTGCTGGCCAGCCGCGACATCTCGTTTCCGAGGAAGGCGGACACGTTCGACGGCAGCAGCTCATAGATGAAATCCAGCCGCCCCCACGCATCCGCCGGATTGGCGAACAGACCATAGATGGTCACGAACGCACCGATGGCCGGGAACATGGCCAACAGCATGAAGAAGGTAATGCCGCCCGCGACGAAAGACACGCGGTCGCCAAAGAAGCCCATGCCTGTGCGCCACAGCACATCGACCCAGCCTTTTGCGGGTATTTTCAAAGGGCTGGTGGCTAGTCGGCCTCGACCGGGTTCTGCCCTGTCATAGCTCTCTGGAGTGTCATCCTCGTCGACAGCATCGGGGCGGTATTTGCGCAGATCCAGACCGATCTTGTGGCCTTGGGTATAGAGAAGATGCGCCGCTGTGGCCCCAGCGAACAGGCCGCCGCTCGCCGCCCCCGCATAGCGTAGCCAAAGCGGTGTCCGGCCTTTCGAGCCCTTGCGGGAGGAGGGGCGAGACAGCGCCCCTGCCACAGCAGAGAACAGGCCCATGGACTTGGCGGAAGATTTCTTTTTACCCATGGCAGTTCACAACGATCCTTGTGCAGAGCCGTTCCGTCTTGAAATCTTCGGCATCAGCCCCCAATCAATCCGCATGAGCACCACCCCTTCTAATTCCGCTTCCGGCGCGACCCTCCTGACCACGTGGAAGGACGCCCAGGCCCGCTTCAAGGCTGCAGGCCTCGACAGCCCGTCCATCGACGCACGCATTCTGCTCGAAGCGGCGACGGGGGCTGGCCGTGTCGACATCCTGACCGATCCCTACCGTGCCGTCACCACGGAACAGGCCGCAAAGATGGACGAACTGGTCCAGCGCCGCCTGAAGCGCGAGCCGGTCTCCAAAATCCTCGGCAAGAAGGGTTTCTGGAAGATCATGCTGAACGTCACACCGGACGTTCTCAGCCCGCGTGCGGACACCGAGGTGCTGCTCGATATCATTACACTGTCGTTCGACGCCGACAGCCAGTTCGAAATGGCCGACCTTGGCACGGGTTCGGGCGCCATCCTGCTGGCTGCCCTTGCCGAGCGTCCGGGCGCTCGCGGTGTCGGCATCGACATCTCGAACGAAGCGCTGGTGGTGGCGCGCGACAACGCTGCGGCCCTGTCGCTGGATGACCGCTGCACCTTCGCCCACGCCAACTGGACCGAGGGTCTGGCCGACGACAGCTTCGATCTGGTCGTCTCCAACCCGCCCTATATCCCGAGCAAGGACATTGCAGGCCTTGATCCGGAAGTGCGCGAGCATGATCCGCATCTGGCACTGGATGGCGGCGAGGACGGCCTCGACCCGTATCGCATCCTCGCGCCCGAGATGAAGCGCATCCTCAAGGACGGCGGCATCTTCGCGGTCGAGATTGGCTGGGACCAGGGCCCGCAGGTCAAGGCTCTGTTCGAACAGGCCGGCTTTGCCGATGTGAAGGTGGTCAAGGACCTCGGCGACCGTGACCGTGTGGTCACCAACGGTCCGGACCCGCGCACCACTCCGCGTCCGCAGGCCTGAGTTCAGGCCCGCGCCAAACGCTTTTCAATGTGACGGCCAAAGCGGCGGCAAGGTGAAAACCCTGCCGCCGTTTTTGTAGAATAGGTCTTGGCAAATGGCTTCATCACGCGCTAAGTCCTTTTTTGTCTCCCACCCAAACACAGCGGATGCGGCCCCTTCGGTCGGTTAAGCGTGGCTGGGACAAGTGATGGTCGGACCTGTAAGGGTGCGGCGGACCACAGGGCGACAAACGTTTTTCCGAACAGATCGCAACGGGGATTGGCCCCGAAAGCGCGGAACCAGGACATGGGCTCCAGACTGTCCTCGACAGCCAGACCCGCACCAACACGGTAACCTCGATGAGAGATTTCAAGGGCATGAAGCGTCAGCGCGGCCGCAATCGCAAGCCGAGCGGTGGCAACAACGCCAATGCAACCAACCCGAACCGTTCGTGGGACTCCCAAGGCCCCGAGAACATCAAGGTTCGCGGCAATGCCCAGACGGTTTACGAACGCTATATGCAACTGGCGCGTGACGCTGCTGCTGCCGGTGACCGCGTTCTTGCTGAAAACTATACCCAGCACGCCGAACACTATTTCCGTGTCCTGCGCGCCCTGCAGCCGCTTCGTTCGGTGAGCGAGATCGCCCAGCGCGAACAGGCTGGCCAAGGCTTCGACATCGACTTCGAAGATGAATCCGGCGCCCAAGCCGCTGCCATCATCGCCGCCCAACAGGCCGAAGAGCGCCGCGCCGAAGAAGAAGCCCGCCGTCAGGCCGAACGCGCCGAGCGCGAAGCCCAACGCGAGCGTGAACGCGCCGAGCGTGCTGAACGCGGTGAAACCGAAGCAGACTTTGACAACCGTGAAGGCCGTGAAGGCGGTCGTCGCGAAAGCCGCCGCGAGCGCTGGGAGCGCCGTCGCGACGAGCGCAACCGTCGCTTTGAGAATGGTGAAGGTCAGGGCGAACAAGCCGAGGCTGCTGGCGAAGGCGCTGCGACTGAAACTCCGGTCGAAGCTTCGAACGAAGTGGCTCAATCCGCTCCGGTCGAAGTGGCTCAGGAAGCCGAGGCTCCGCGCGCTCCGCGTGGTCGCCGTCCGCGCAACGAGCAACCGGCAGAAGATGCCGAAATCTCGCGCGATGCAGCCAGCCTGCCGGGCTTTGTGAGCCGTCCGGTGCCGCTCGACGACGTCGCCGAAGAAGCTCCGGCCCCGCGTCGCCGCGCCCCGCGCCGCAAGGTGGAAACCGAAGAAAACTGATCCTGACATCCAGGACCACGAAGAAGCCGGACAGACCCCCTGTCCGGCTTTTTACGTAGAGGCGGATAAGTAAAAATTACAGCTTCTATACATAACGCTGTTTTCCTAATGAGGAGAACGCGACATGACAGGCCCCCACCTGATCATAACTGCGATCTGTCTGACGAGTGCGCTTTTGGGCCTGTGGCTTATGCGTCAAAGAACGGACGATCGTGCGGCTATGGCCGCGGTATCATTGAACCGATCTGCCGATGAGGCTCCAAAACCAACCGGCGTCCGATGCCATCCGGCAGGGCGCGGCGGTGAACAGGTCACCGATCCGGTTCAGGCTGTGCGTCAGGCCTGTCTGGCGATGGAAGACGAAGCCCGCCGCAACGAGATCGATCTCCTTCGTCCCTTCAGCGTCTCTGTGCCGCCGATTGCGGTTCAGCGCGGACCTCTGGTCGCCTTGCTGAAATCCGTGCTGCAAAACGCCATGGATGCGACCCCGCGACGGGGCGCGGTCATCTGTATGATCAAGATGACGGCCAACCACGTCCATTTCGTCATTTCCGACAGCAGCGGATGTGCGGAAGACGGTGCGGCACTCCTGTCCGACGCTCGCTGGCGCACTGAAAGCCTGTCGCCGTCCAAGATGGTGGCAGAGGCCATGCGCGGGCGTCTGGTCCATACGGACCACCCCGGCGAGGGCGTCGTTGTGGACATCGCTTTCGAGCGCCTCGACGTTAAAAACACCAGCGAACCCAAGAGCTTCACCTCCTGGTCCTCAAAGGTGGGCAATGACTTCGCCATTGATAAAGGCACGGCTCCGACCAGCCGTGGTCACATCATGGTTGAAGCGGCACTCTGATAGGCCTTAGTCCACAGGACTTGACGAACGAAGGTGCAACCGCCTTCCTGCCAAGCCCGTTGCCAGTGGATGATTAGAATGCCTGTTTCGACTGTCGCCATGTCTTCCCCCAAGCGTGCTGCCAAGGCCGCGGCTGCCCTGATGCTGATGGCAGGTCTGGGGCTGGGCGGCTGCGCCGTGTCCAATATGGGCGAGGTCGCCGCACCGCCGCCGCCACCGGGTGCCGTGGCTGGTCCCGTGCTGGCCGACTGGCGCGGTGTAATCACACAGGAAGACCGCCGCCGATACAACACCCGCCAACAGGCATGGACGCTGGCGCTTGAGCAATCGCGCCGCCAGCAGGGCTCGGGCGATCTGGCCGCGCTGGGCGATCTGCTAAAGCCCTCGGCGGCCAAGGGCGATGCCTCGATCCCTGTCGGCAACTATCGCTGCCGCACGGTTAAACTGGGCTCTCAGGGCGGAGATGATGGTCTGGGCTATGTGGTCTATGGCTGGTTCACCTGCCGCGTCGAACAGACGCCGCGTGGCCTGCGCCTCGTCAAGCTGACGGGCTCGCAGCGTCAGGACGGACTGCTCTATCCCGAAGACAACCGCCACCAGCTTTTCCTCGGCGGCATGGCCCTTTCCAGCGAAGCCTCGGCACCGGCCTATGGTGCCAACAGCAACCGCGATGTGATGTCGGTGCTGGAGCGGATCGATGATCGCCGCTGGCGTCTGGTCACGCCGTGGCCGCGCTATGAATCCAACCTCGATATTCTTGAACTGGTCCCCGCCTGAGGGGTTCATTGACAGACCCCTTTGGAAGTCCCAGTTTTAACAGAAGATTTTCAAAGGGGAGCCATCAATGTCCAAAGCCCAATACGGTGTGAAAGCGACCGTCTGGTCCATTATCGGCGCGGTGGTGATCCTCGCGGTCGTGCTCGTCGGCCTGCCGCCCTACAACGTCTATTCCAAACAGATGCAGGGCCGCGCGGCCTATGAGGAAGCGGTACAGAACCGCCGCATCCGCGTGCTGGAAGCACAGGCGGCGCTCGACTCGGCCAAGCTGACCGCCCAAGCCGAGATCGAACGCGCCAAGGGTGCCAATGAGGCCAACCGCATCATGGCCGAGGCCCTCGGTGGTCCCGAGAACTACCTGCGCTGGTCCTACATCAACATGCTTCAGGAAACCGCAGGCAAGGAAGGTCGCCAGACCATCTACATCCCCACCGAGGCCGGCATGCCGATCCTTGAGGCCGGAAAGCGCAGCGACCGCTAAACAAAAAGGGCCGGATCTTCTGATCCGGCCCTTCTTTCTTACCCCACCTTGGTCAGGCGAAGGTTCTGATAGTCGTACGAGAAGTCGATGTCCGGTGACACGCCCTTGAGCGTCGCGCGCACAGGCTGGCCGTTCTCGATCTCGAAGGTGAAGAAGGCATCTTCCTCGCGCTTATCGGTAAAGCGGGTGCGAAGGGTGTTGCCGTCATAGGCTTCCATCCAGCCCTTGAGGGCAGGGGTGTGCGAGAAGCTGACCCACAGCCCTTCCTTGCGGTTGCGTCCCCGACCCACGGTGCGTTCCGAGATCAGGATGTCGCCATACCACGGATCACGCCACGTTCCGGTATAGGCCGACAGCGGCAACGGCGTCGGCGCGCCTGCTGCCTGTTTGGCGTCGATCTCTTCGGCAGCCTTCAGAGACTTTTCTATCCCCTCGGCCTCAAGGCGTTTTGAGTCCGCAATCCAGTCCACGTCCACCTTGCCCATGGCAATGTCGGTCAGGCCCGAACGCAGGGCGCGCAGCAGGAAGCTCTCTTCCGCATTGGTAAAGACGCTAAAGCCCGTCTTGCGGCCGGGGATCAGAATGGTGGCCGAGATACCGCCCGGCGAGCCGCCACCGTGGCTGGCGATACGCTCTCCGCGATAGTCCTGAACCTGAAGGCCCATGGCATAGGTATTGGCAATCGAACGGTTCGGCAGCTCCGCCGTCGGCCCTTCCGAAGACGAGACGATGATGTTCGGCTTGTACATCTCGCGGGCCACTGCCTCCGAGAACAGGCGCGAACCATCAGGCAGTTGGCCGTTGTTCAGGCGCAGCGCAATCCACTTGGCCCAGTCATGGGCACTGGCGCAGATACCGCCCGCCGCCGCCGCATTGTCCCAGTTCCACACCTCGACAATCGACTGCGCAATCTGGGTCATCTCGCCCTGATAACGCAGGGGCGGGCCCACGCGACCGTGTGGCAGGGCCGACTTGGCAGGGTCCGCCAGACGCGCCAGAGGCACAGTGTTGTTCATGCCCAGACGGTTGAAAATACGGGTCTGGACAAAGTCCTCCCACGTCTGGCCGGACACACGCTCGATGATGGCCCCGGCCACGACGAACATCAGGTTGCAATAGTGGTAGTTGGCGCGGAACCCATCCTCGATCGGCACAAAGGCCGCTTGGCGCAGCACATCCGCACGCGAGCGGTCGCTGTTGGGCCAGAACAGAAGATCGCCCGCGCCCAGACCAAAGCCCGCACGGTGCGAAAGGGTGTCACGCACGGTGATCTTCTCGGCGATCACCGGATCGGACAGGGTGAACTCCGGCAGATAGGTTTTGACCGGCTCGTCCCATTTCACCTTGCCCTCGTCCACCAGAATGCCGAGGCACGAGGCCGTGACGTTCTTGGAGTTGGAGGCAATGGCAAACAGGGTGTGCTCGTCCGCAGGGGCGTTCTGGCTCTTGATGCGGGTGCCATAGCCCTTGGCCATCAGCGTCTGGCCATCCTTGACCAGCGCCACACCCACCGCAGGCTGGTCCGGCCACGCCGCCAGACAGCGCTTCACATAGGCATCGAAGACCTCGGCCAGAGAGGCATCGTCATTGGCGACGTTGAAAGCGAGGGCCGGACGGGCAGCCAGCGCAGCAGCACTGGCGCTAATCAGCGCGGCGCGGCGGGAAAGACGAAGGGACATGACAGCTCCGCATTAATCGGTTGCTGCACGCTATCGCGGTTCTTCCCGCCGCACCAGATGAGTGGACTATCTCCTACAGGCTCGAACGCCAGCGCTGGAGATGTTCAAGCACGTCACCGACAATCTGCTCACGCGTAAAGCCGGTGATGTCACGGGGGCGCTTGCCGTCACTGCTGGTCACAACCAGTCGCCATTCAATCGCGCGGCGGTTCTGGCGCGCTTCAGACGCCGTCAGTGCCGGACGCGGCCTGGACTTGGGCATGACCGTATAGTGGAACGAGCGGCCCTGCTGGTTGTCGATGGACAGGCTTACACTCTCTTCCTCGGTGTCCAGCTGCGCGATCTCGGCATTGGCGCTAAGAGCGGCGTGGACCTCCTCCAGCGCAGGCTGTGCCGTGCGGGCGATCTGTCGGTTGATCTGCTCACGCGTGGCGGGGGCAAACACAAAGCGCAGCGTCGCACCCAGATGCGGGGTCGTCTGTTCGATGACCTCGCCGCGCAGATCGGCATTCATCTGTCGCACCAGACCTACACCCGTCAGCAGCAGGATGATGGTGAAGGGTAAAGCCGCCACCAGCGTCGCCGTCTGAAGCGCGGACAGCCCGCCCGCCACCAGCAGCGCCGAAGACACCAGCGCCAGAGCCGCCGCCCAATAGACACGCATCCAGCCGGGGGCGTCATCGTCATCGGTGTTCTTGGCCGACAGATTGGCCAGTATCAGAGCGCCGGAGTCCGCCGAGGTCACGAAGAAGACCATGATCAGCGCAATCGCCAGACCCGAGGTCAGCAGCGACATCGGGAAGTATTCAAGGAATTTGAACAGCGCGGTCGAGAGGTCCGCGCGTACAGCATCGGCAATGGCCCCTTGTGCAATGCCCATATCAAGGAACATCGCCGAGTTACCGAAGACCGTCATCCAGAGGAAGGTAAAGGCCGTGGGAACCGTCAGAACACTGACGATAAACTCGCGCACTGTGCGTCCGCGCGAGATACGGGCGATGAACATGCCCACAAAAGGTGACCACGCGATCCACCACGCCCAGTAGAACAGGGTCCAGTCGGCCAGCCACGCGCGCGGCTCATAGGCATAGAGCTGGAAACTGCGAATGATGAAGTGGTCGAGATACAGGCCGAAATTCTGCACATAGGCGCGGATCAGGAACAGCGTCGGTCCGCCCAGTAGGATGAACATCATCAGGCAGACGGCAAAGACAAGGTTCAGCTCGGACAGGCGACGCACGCCTTTACCCACGCCCGACAGCACCGAGATGGTCGCTATACCGACGACGACGAAGATCAGAACAACCTGCGTCAGTGGACCGGCAGGCACGCCGAACAGGCTGTTCAGGCCGCTGACAATCTGGCTGACCCCCAGACCCAGAGATGTGGCGATACCAAACAGTGTGCCGCAAATGGCGAAGATGTCGATCAGGTCGCCCCAGCGGCCATAGATCTTGTCGCCGATCAGCGGGTGGAACACCGAGCGCATGGCCAGCGGCAGGCCCTTGCGGTGCGCGAAATAACCCAGTGCCAGACCCACCAGACCATAGATGGCCCAGCCATGCAGGCCCCAGTGGGTATAGGTGATGGCCATGGCCTCGCGGGCGGCCAGCATGGTCTCGGGCTGGGTCTCGGGCGGGGCGACATAGTGCTGAACAGGTTCGGCCACGCCGAAATACATCAGGCCGATGCCCATGCCGGCGGCGAACAGCATCGCCACCCACGAGATATAGGGGAAGTCAGGCTCTGAATCGTCCGCCCCAAGCTTCAGCCGACCCATCGGGCCAAAGGCGAGGTAGAGCATTAAAACGAAAAACACCGCGACTGCGGTGACGTAGAACCATCCAAAATGTTCGATAGTCCAGTTTTGGGCCAGACCAAATACAGAAGCGGCTGTTCCAGGCGCAAGTATGGCGAAGACGACCAACAGGCCGATAATCGCGCTCGCACCCCAGAATGTGCGGGGATTGATTGATGAAAGCATGGAGACCAAACCTCAGAACCGCACTTAAGTTCCGGTAATCGCAAAGTGATTAGCGCGAAGGTTGTGTGGTCAAGATCTTGGAATTTACCGAAACACGATTAGGACATTAATTTAAATTTTCTGTAACCTACTGATTTTCAACGTACATTGCGGATTAGTAACTTGGGTAGGCGAGGGCGAGGCCATAAAGAGCCATTTAAACAAACTCCCTGCTGGAAATCCCGAGATGGTTCGCTTCAAAATCGCACTGCTGACCGGTGCAGCCTGCATGGCCTTTGGTGGCGCGGCAATGGCCCAGACGGCCCAGCCGGCCCCTCAACGCCCTGCGCAACCCGCGCCTGAACAACGCACCCAACAAGCCCAGCAGGAAGAACCTGCCGCTGTTGAGGAAGTGGTTGTCCGCGCCCAGTCCGACGGCGTCCGCACCTCGATCGACAGCGTCAGCAACAGCCTCGCCAACGACCTTCAGGCCACGACCGGATCGCTGGCCGACGCGCTGCGCAACGTCCCGTCGGTGGATGTGGCCCCTCAGGGCAATGTCTCGCTGCGCGGCAATTCCAGCGTGACCATTCTGGTGGATGGCCGCCCCTCCGGTATCCTTCAGGGCGAGGGCAGGGCGCAGGCGCTGCTGCAACTTCCGGCAGACCAATATGCCCGCATCGAGGTTATGACCAACCCGTCGGCGGCCTATAGCCCCGAAGGCGGTGGCGGCGTGATCAACCTGATCACCAAGCCGACCGCACCGCGTCCGGGCGTCCAGACCACCGGCTCGTTCCGCGTGAACGTAGGTGACAATGGCCGTTGGAACACGGGCGTCAGCGGCTCTTATCAAAAAGACCGCCTGACCGTGTCGGGTGATCTCAGCTACCGTGCGGACAACGTCGAATACTCGTTCCCGACCACGCGCGAGTTCCTCGATGCGGCGGGCAACGTCACCAGCACCATCAGCAGCCGTCAGGATTCAGACAATGACCAGACGGGCGGTTTTGGCCGCGCCTCGGTGGATTACAAGCTGACCGACAAGACCTCGATCACCGGCGAGCTGCGCGCCATGCGGTTCGATATCGATCCGAACGTGCACAGCTTCTACAAAATCCTCGACGGCAATAACCAGCTGACCCGCGAATATGACATCGCCAACTCCGGCGCGATCATGATCCGCAACATCGGTGTCACGGGGCGCGTGGTTCACCGCTTCGACACCGACGGCCACGAATGGTCGAACGAGCTGCGCTATGACGAGATGACCAACGACACCGACTTCGGCATGGTCACCCGCAACACCCTTCCGGTGTCTGCCAATGTCTATGAGCGCACGATCCGCAATCAGGACACCGGCACGCTGGGCTTCACCAGCGCCTATACCCGCCCGCTGGCCGATGGCGAGAAGCTGCGTCTGGGCTATGAGCTGAGCCGCATCACGCCGGAAAACGACAACATCTTCCGTCGCGGCGCGACCGAAGGCGGCATGGTCATCCTGCCGGGCCTCAGCAACCAGTTCGAAGGCACCCAGACGGTCCACGCCCTCTACACCACCTATGAACGCGCCCTGACGGACAAGCTGTCGGTTCAAGGTGGTCTTCGTCTCGAACAGGCCGACATCGAGGTCAAAGACGTGACGGGCGGCCAAACCGCCTCGCAGGACTATTTCAAAGCCTATCCGACGGGCCACCTCCAGTATCAACTGAGCGAAACCCAGACCCTGCGCGCCAGCTATTCGCGTCGCATCCAGCGCCCGCAACTGACGCAGTTGAACCCGTTCCAGTCCTACGTCAGCGTGCTGCACCGCATGTCGGGTAATCCGGACCTGCAACCGCAGGAAACCGACGCCTTTGAGGCCATGTGGCAGGTCCGTCAGGGCCAGTCCTTCTATCAGGCCACGGCCTACTACCGCGACACCAACAAGGCCTTCACCGATGTGGTGACAGAACTGGCTGACGGTGTGCTGCTGACCCGCCCTGACAACCTCGGCTCGCGCCGCGACATGGGTGTGGAACTGACGGCCAATGGCCGCCTGCACCCGACCCTGCGCTACAACGCCAGCGTCAACGTCTACCGTCAGGAAATCGACGCCAACAACATCGTTGGCGGCACCGACCGCGACGGCAATATGGTCAGCGGTCGTCTGAGCCTGAACTGGCAGCCAACCGACAAGGACTTCATGCAACTGACCGGCTTCTGGCAGGGCGAAAGCCTGATGGCACAGGGCACGCGCGAGTCCGGCGGCATGGTCAATCTGGGCTACCGCCGCAAACTCAACGACAAGCTGTCGCTGAATGTCACGGGCCGCGACCTGTTCAACAGCTTCACCAACAAGGCCCGCTACGACACGCCGGCCTTCCGTGAACTGACCGAAGAGAAGATCAACCTGCGCGCCTTCTACATCGGCCTTAGCTGGCAGTTGGGCTCCAGCCCGCGCCGCCAGCCGGAACAGTTCGACTTCTCCAGCGGCCCGACCGGCTGATGTTTTCGGACTGATTTCGCAAGGAAATCCCCTTGCGGAAAAACATCGGCTTTCCCAACTGAGATTCAACGGGGTCGCGTCGCTGCAATGGCGGGGCGCGGCCCCTTCGATCCGCCTCAGAGGGGACACCCGAAATGAACATTGAACAATATTCCGACCGCGCCAAACAGGCCATCCAGTCGGCCCAGTCGCTGGCTCTCGCCCGCCGTCACCAGCAGTTCGCACCCGAGCATCTGCTCAAGGTCCTGCTGGAAGAACGCGACGGCCTCGCCCGCAATCTGATTACCAAGGCCGGTGGTGACGCCGCCCGCGCCGTGTCCGACATCGAGACCGCGCTGAAGAAGCGCCCGCAGGTCTCCGGCGGCTCCGGCCAACTCTATATGGACGGCGACACCGCTCGCGTTTTCGCCACCGCCGAAGAGGCCGCCAAGACCGCCGGTGACGCCTTCGTCACGACCGAACGTCTTCTGTCCGCCATCGCCCGCGAAGGCGGTGTGGCCGCGCAGGTCCTGAAAGCCGTCGGTGCCAATGCCGACAAGATCGACGCCGCCATCGCGGAAATCCGCAAGGGCCAGACCGCTGACAGCGCTTCCGCCGAAGACGGCTACGACGCCCTGAAACGCTATGCCCGCGACCTGACGCTGGCTGCCGCCGACGGCAAGGTCGATCCGGTCATTGGCCGCGACGAGGAAATCCGCCGCACCATTCAGGTTCTGGCCCGCCGCACCAAGAACAACCCCGTGCTGATCGGTGAACCCGGCGTCGGCAAGACCGCCATTGTCGAGGGCCTCGCCCTGCGTATCGTCAATGGCGACGTGCCCGAAAGCCTGAAAGACAAGAAAGTCCTCGCGCTCGACATGGGCGCGCTGATCGCTGGCGCCAAATACCGTGGCGAGTTCGAGGAACGCCTGAAGGCCGTCCTCAACGAGGTCGCTGCGGCCGAAGGCGGCATCGTCCTGTTCATCGACGAGATGCACACGCTGGTCGGCGCGGGCAAAACCGATGGCGCGATGGACGCCTCCAACCTGCTCAAGCCCGCCTTGGCGCGCGGCGAACTGCACTGCGTGGGTGCCACAACTCTGGATGAATATCGCAAATACATCGAGAAGGACGCCGCCCTTGCCCGCCGCTTCCAGCCGGTGGTCGTGGACGAGCCGACAGTGGAAGACACCGTCTCGATCCTGCGCGGCCTGAAAGAGAAGTACGAAGTCCACCACGGTGTCCGTATCTCTGACAGCGCCATCGTGGCCGCTGCCACCTTGTCGAACCGCTACATCACCGACCGCTTCCTGCCGGACAAGGCGATTGACCTGATCGACGAGGCCGCCAGCCGCGTGCGCATGGCCGTGGACTCCAAGCCCGAGGCTCTGGACGAGATCGACCGCCGCCTCGTCCAGCTGAAGATCGAGCGCGAAGCCCTCAAGAAGGAGGACGACGACGCCTCGCGCCTGCGCCTCGAAAAACTCGAGGACGAGATCGCCGATCTGGAAGCCCAGTCCGAGGACATGACCGCCCAATGGCGCGCCGCCAAGGACAAGGTCGGCCAATCCGCTCAGCATCGCGAGACCCTGGACCGCCTGCGTCTTGAACTGACCAACGCCCAGCGCTCGGGCGACCTCGCCCGCGCGTCCGAAATCGCCTACGGCCAGATCC
>JAEZHG010000082.1 GCA_023436945.1 Pseudomonadota bacterium
ATTCACCACGGGTGGGCGATCTGAGCCGGCTGACTTTCAAGACCCCGCCGCCGAAACCCAAGGCAGAGCGGATCAAGACCCCTGTGCGTTCGGCCTTGCGCCTGATGCAGTGGGGCTGGGTTCTGGCGCGTCACGATGCCCTGATCCCGCGTGAGGCAAACGAGATGCTTCCGGCATGGTCACGACCGTTTGCCGGTCTGGTCCAGGCCTTCTCGAACAAGAAACTGAGCGCGGGCCGCCCCGGCCAGCGCGTCGGTGCTGCGTGCGAGAAGCTCGGCCCTGTGGCGATCAAGCTGGGTCAGGTCCTGGCCACGCGCGCAGACATCTTCGGCCTGCAGTTCGCCCAAGACCTGGGCCACCTGAAAGACAAGCTGGCTCCTTTCCCGATCGAACAGGCGCGCAGGGAGATCGAGCGTTCGCTGGGTCGTTCCAGCGAGACCCTGTTTATTGATCTGGGCGAGGCCGTGGGTGCCGCATCGCTGGCACAGGCGCATCCGGCCTATCTGGCAGACGGCACCAAGGTCGCTGTCAAAATCCTGCGCCCCGGCATCGAGAAGAAGGTCGCGCAGGGACTGGATTCCATGCGCCTCGGAGCCATGCTGGTGGACTGGGCGGTCGCCCCTGCCCGTCGCCTGGAGCCGCGCGCCTTTATCGAGATCATCGCCCGCTCTCTACAACTCGAGCTGGACATGCGCCTTGAGGCCGCCGCCGCTTCCGAGATGGGCGAGGTCATGGGCAAGGACGGATATATGTCCGCGCCCAAGGTCATCTGGGATGGCGTGGGCAAGCGCGTTCTGACGCTGGAATGGGCACCGGGCATCCCGATGACCTCTCCGGCCATGGCCGAACTGACCATTACCGAGCGCAATGTTCTGGCCGACAAGGTGGTGCGCGCCTTCCTCGTTCAAGCGCTGGACCACGGTGTGTTCCACGCGGACCTGCACGAAGGCAATCTGTTCGCCGCCCTGCCCGACCACATCACGGCCATCGACTTCGGCATTGTCGGCCGCCTTGGCCCTGCGGAACGTCGCTACCTTGCGGAAATCCTGTGGGGCTTCATCAGCCGCGACTATGACCGCATTTCCCGCATTCACTTCGAAGCGGGCTATGTGCCGCCGCACCATTCGGTCGAGACCTTCGCGCAAGCGCTGCGTGCGGTCGGCGAGCCGGTGATCGGTCGTCAGGCATCGCAGGTTTCGATGGGTCGCCTCTTGGGGCAGCTGTTCGAAATCACTGCCCTGTTCGACATGCACCTGCGCCCCGAACTGGTGCTGCTGCAAAAGACCATGGTGTCCGTTGAAGGTGTTGCACGCCGTCTGAACCCTGACCACGACCTGTGGGAAGCGGCCAAGCCGGTGGTGGAGCGCTGGATCCGTCGCGAGCTTGGCGTACAGGCCCAGGCCAAGGAAATTCTGGAAGAAGCGCGTGACACTCTGCGCGCCCTTTCACAACTGGCACAGAACCCTCCGCAATCCCAGACGTTGATAGTCGAGAAGCCGCGCACGCCGGCGTGGGTTGTGGCCGTTGTAACGGCCACCGCCTGTGCCTCGCTTGCGGCTCTTGCACTGTCGGTCTGGTCTTTCGTGGGCTGAAACCGGCACCTCTAGTTCCCCTGTCGGGGAGCGCGTTTCAGGAGCCTGTTATGAAATCCACCCTGATCAAGCTGGCCGTTGCCTCGACGGTCCTTTTCGCTACGCCGGTTCTGGCCCAAAGCCAGCCGGCGCAAGAGCCGACCGTCGCAGCCACCCTGCCTGATGCCTTCAGCGCCCCGCAGCAGACCGCGCCGCGCCCGGCAACGCCAGCCCCTGCGCCAGCAGCTGCCCCTGCCAGCGCACCCGACATCGCCCGTGCCGAGACGGCGCTGCGTGCTGTTATCGCGGGCCTGCAATCGGGTAATGTCGACTATAGCGCCTTCAGCACCGACCTTGCCGCACAGGTCCGCGAGCAGGCCAATACGATTGGCAGTCTGATGGCCCAGTTTGGCCCGCTGAAAAGCATCACCCACAAGGGCCAACCGCAGGGCGCAGACCTGTTTGAGGTCGAGTTCGAGAAGCAGAAAACCGAATGGCTGATCGGCTTCGACAATGAAGACCAGATCGCAGCCCTGCTGTTCCGTCCTGCGGAAAGCTAAGCCCTAGTCGAAACTGACCTTGCCCCGCCCGCTCTTGATCACAGAGCGGGTGGACTTGGCCTTGAGGCGCTTTTCCTTTGAGGAACGCGTGGGCTTTGTCGGCACGCGATAGGCCTGACGCACCGCCGCCTCGGCCACCATCTGCTCCAGACGCTCGATAGCGTCCTCACGGTTGCGTTCCTGCGTACGGAAACGGGTGGCGGTGATGACAATCACGCCGTCCAGCGTCAGGCGGCTGCCCGCCTTCTTCATCAATCTCTCGCGCGTATAGTCATTCAGGCTGGGCGAGTTTTTGGCATCGAACCGCATCTGAACGGCGGTCGAGACCTTGTTGACGTTCTGTCCGCCCGGACCACCGGCACGATAGAAGCGGAACTCAAGCTCTTCGTCAGGGATGCGGCGCTTGATCTCGGCCATCACGCTTTCCTGAGCGCACGGTTGGCGGCGGCGTCCAGCGCCTGGAGAAACTTCGAGCGGTCACTGTTGGAAAACGGCGGCGGGCCGGAGGTCTCTACGCCCATAGAGCGTAAATGCTCGCCCACCATACGCCCAGCCAATGCCGAACCGATGGTGTTCTCGTCCAGCACCGTGCCATTGGGGCGGATGCACTCCGCGCCTGATCTCAGGCAGCGGTCGGCCAGCGGGAAATCGTTCGTGATCACCACATCGCCCGCGCCTGCGCGTTCGGCGATCCAGTCGTCGGCCACATCGGGTCCGGCATCGACGACAACCGAGCGGATCAGGCTCTCTTGCGGGGTTCTGATCCAGCTGTTCGACACCACCCACACAGGCCAGTTCAGGCGGCGCGCCACCTTATAGACCTCCTCCTTAACCGGACAGGCATCGGCATCAATGTAGAAGGTCTTGGACATGCCCCCTTCTAGCGTACCTGAGCACAAACAAAAGGGCATCCGGCATTTCGACCGGATGCCCCGATGGTTAGCGACTTAACCGTACTTAGAAGTCGTAGCCGTACGGACGCGCCGTATTGTTCGGCATATAGCGGTCGCGCAGCAGCAGGTTACGCGCCTGCATCGGTTGCTCGACGCCCTCGATGATCACGGCCTGCGGTTGGCTGAGCGGTTCCAGCGGATCGCCCGACCAGACCACAACGTCACCCGCCGCGCCCGACTTCAGCTCGCCGAACTGACCGTCGAAACCGAATATCTTGGCCGGATTGACCGTGATCGCAGCAATGGCAGCATCGAACGGCAGACCATGCGAGACGGCATTGCCAGCGTTGTAGCGCATCTCGCGGGCGCGGTGGACCGAACCCTCGTTGCCCTTCAGCGCAATCAGAACACCGGCCGCGTTCAGCGCGGCGGCGTTCTGCATACGGGCAGCACGCATTTCGAAATTGCCCGGCAGGTTGGTGGTCGGGTGGACCAGCACCGGCACATTGGCCGCAGCGATCTCGCTTGCCACCATCCAGCCTTCGGCAGCGCCGTCGAGGATGATCTTGAGGTTTTCCTCGCGGGCCAGACGCAGAACCTGCTGGATGTCCGAGGCACGGTTGACCGTCACCACCAGCGGCATACGGCCTTCGACCACGGGGATCAGGGCCTCGAGGTCCGCACGCGACAGTGACAGGTCGCGCATGTCGCCACGGTCATAGGCCGCCTTGTTGCGGGCATAGGTACGTACTTCGTTCAGGGTTTCCTTGAACAGCACGAACTGGGCGCCGCGACCGCCACCGGCCACACGGGCACCGGCTTCACCAAAGGGGGCCGCCATGGCCACCTTGGACTTCACCAGAATGTCCGATCCGTCCTTCAGCTTGATCACGGCTGCCTGACCGGCGAACAGGCCCGGCGACTGAAAGCCGCCGTGGCCGGCACCGGCGCGCATGTCGTCGATGCCGCTGTCATCGTGGCTGTGACCGCCGCCCGAACCGCCGTGCTGCGGGGTGACCACCGCACGGGTGATACCGCCAAGACGCGCCGTCGGAATGGCGATCGACCACGGGTCCAGACCATAGGACAGGTCAAAGGCTGCGGTCAGGGTGTTGGCGTTGTTGGCCACATCGACCGTGCCGCGAACAGCGCCGACCTCATGGGCACCCAGAGCCGAATCCACGGCTACGAAGCCCGGAGTGACGACCTTGCCCGTGGCATCGATGATGCGGAGACCAGCTGGGGCAGAGCCCGTGCCCACCGAGACCACGCGACCGTTACGGATCACAACCGTGCCGTTTTCGATGGTCGAGGTGCCGGTCAGCACCTTGCCGCCAACGATAGCCAGATCCTGCGCCAGCGCAGGGGTGGCAGCCAGAAGCGCGGCGGTTGCCGCAGCCATAAGAGCGATCTTGCGCATATCAGCGGGCTCCCTGTGCGATACCGGCAGCCGGACGGTTAAAACCCGGTTGGCCCAGTTCGAAGTCGGACACCGGCTGATAGGCCGGATTGTTGCGGTCAAAGGTCAGAGACCCATCGATGAATACCTGATCGGCGCGGGCATAGACCGAAAGCGGATTGGCGCTCCAGATCACCACATCGGCACGCTTGCCGACTTCCAGAGAACCGGTTTCGCTATCGATACCGATGGCCTTGGCCGCGTTCAGGGTGAACCAGCTGATGGCGCGCTCTTCCGGGATGTTCAGGCCCGCACGGCGGCCAGCGGCCAGTGAGGCGGCAGCTTCCTGATTGAGGCGCTGGGTCAGTTCGGCATCATCGGAGTGGATGACAGCGCAGGAACCTTCAGCTGCATCTACGATGGCTGCGTTTTCCTCGATGCCGTCCAGAGCTTCCATCTTGAAGCCCCACCATCCGGTCCACATACCGGCGCAGATGCCTTCACGGCCCAGTACCGGAGCCAGCTTGTACGCCTCGACAGCGTGGTGGAAGGTCTTGATCTTGAAGCCGAACTCTTTGGCCAGATCCATCATCAGACCCATTTCATCTGCACGGTAGCAGTGGTTCTGAACCATGATGGAGCCATCTAGCACGCCGGCGATGGTTTCCAGTTGCAGGTTGCGGGTTGGCGGGGTGCCCTGACCGGTCTCGCGGTATTTGTTCCACTTGTCGCGGTAGTCCTGCGCGGCGATGAAGGCGGCGCGATAGCCCGCCATATTGCCCATGCCTGTGGCTGGAGACTGGTTGCGGCTGCCATAGACGCGCGACGGGTTTTCACCGCAGGCCATCTTCAGACCATAGGGCGCGTTCGGGAATTTCATGGCCTGCATGGTCGAGGCCGGAATGTTGCGAACGGTCACACCGCGACCGCCGAACAGGTTTGCCGAACCGGGCAGGATTTGAAGGGTGGTCACACCACCGGCGCGTGCAGTGTGGAAGCCCGGGTCCTGCGGCCACAGCGAGTGCTCGGACCAGACCTGTGCCGTATTCGGGTTGGTGGCCTCGTTACCGTCGCTCATGCCCTGCACGCCCGGCGACGGATAGACGCCAAGGTGAGAGTGGATGTCCACCACACCCGGCGAGACAAAGCGACCGCGTGCATCGACCACCTGATGGCCTTGCGGCACAGGGGTGGACGCGCCACCGATGGCTGCGATCAGGCCGTCGGTAACAATCACCACGCCGTTTTCGTATTTGCGGCCCGCACCGTCAAAGACCGTCGCCCCGACGATGGCCATGTTCTGGCGCGGCAGCGGCGTATAGGTCGACGGATATGGATTGAGGTCGGAACTGCTGGTCAGACCCGGCAGCATGGCGCGCGACGAAGCCGCAGGCGTGCTCGAAGCGGTGCTCGACGAAGAGGAAGCCTCTCCGGTCGTGGCGCAGGCCGCCAGCACCAGTGCACCGGCAGCGCACGACAACAGAGCGAGGCCGCGGCCCCGCAAACGATTAACAGACATGGGCGAACCCCCTCGCACCCGCAGTCTGCGGGCAGACAACGGCGTGCATTGAAGGGGTGATACGGCGAGGCTGTAAAGGCCGAATTCAGTGTTTGGGCAATCTTTCGCGCACTTCTTCGTCGCTCAGATTGTTAACCTCAACCATCTTCAATCTGGACTGGCCTCCACGGGCCAAATTCACGTTACGACGTGGCACTCCCAGTGTCTTGGCCAGAAGCGCAACCAACGCGGCATTGGCCTCGCCCTCGACGGGCTGTGCCCTCACCCGCACCTTCAGCACGGGCCGACCCTCGGGATCGACATCCCAGCCTTCAACAGCATCCTTTGAGGATTTGGGGGTCAGCTTAACCGGTATGCGCGCAGTCATTGCCCTTATTAGTCACCCCCGCGCGCAAAAGAAAACGCGCCGGACAGTTTCCCGTCCGGCGCGCTTCATATCCTTGCGGATGATGCCTTGCCCTTAACCGAGGGCGGCCATCAGTTCCGGCACGGCAGTCTTGTAGTCTGCGACCAGACCGAAGTCCGCGACCTGGAAGATCGGGGCGTCAGCGTCCTTGTTGATCGCGACGATGATCTTGGAGTCCTTCATACCAGCGAGGTGCTGGATGGCGCCCGAGATACCGATAGCGATGTAGACTTGCGGCGCGACGACCTTGCCGGTCTGACCGACCTGATAGTCGTTCGGCGCATAGCCAGCGTCCACGGCAGCGCGCGAGGCACCGACAGCGGCACCCAGCTTGTCAGCCAGCGGATCGATCACAGCGGTGAACTCTTCAGCCGAGCCCAGAGCGCGACCGCCCGAGACGATGATCTTGGCAGCGCCCAGTTCCGGACGGTCCGACTTGACCATTTCTTCCGAGACGAAGGCGATCTTGGCACCCTCGGCAGCGGCGACGGTCTCGATCGAGGCCGAGCCACCTTCACCAGCAGCCGCAAAGGCGGTCGGGCGAACGGTGATGACCTTCTTGGCGTCCGAGGTCTGGATGGTCTCCAGAGCGTTACCGGCGTAGATCGGGCGAACGAAGGTGTCAGCCGAGATCACTTCGACGATGTCCGAGATCGGCGCGACGTCGAGCTTGGCAGCGATACGCGGAGCGTAGTTCTTGCCGTCGGTGTTGGCCGGAACCAGGATGGCGTCATAGCCAGCAGCCAGCGGCACAACGGTGGCTTCTACGGCTTCGGCGAGACCGTGGGCCACGCCTTCACCTTCGGCAACCAGCACCTTGCGCACGCCGTCGATCTTGGCGGCAGCTTCGGCAACGGCGGCGACGCCCTTGCCCAGAACCAGTACGTCCACCTCGCCCGAGATCGCCTTGGCAGCGGTCACGGTCTTGTGGGTGGTGTCGCGGACGGCGGCGCCGTCGTGGTCAGCAATAACGAGAACAGCCATTACAGAGCACCTGCGTCTTTGAGCTTGGCCACCAGTTCGGCAGCGTCAGCAACCTTGATACCGGCCGAGCGCTTGGCCGGCTCGGCAACCTTGATGACCTTCAGACGATCGACCACGTCCACGCCGTAGTCGGCGACGGTCTTGGTGACGATCTCTTTCTTCTTGGCCTTCATGATGTTCGGCAGCGAAGCGTAGCGCGGGGTGTTCAGGCGCAGGTCAACGGTGACCACAGCCGGAAGCTCGGCAGCCACGGTTTGCAGACCGCCATCGACTTCACGGGTCACGGTCGCCTTTTGGCCTTCGATCACCAGCTTGCCGGCGAAGGTCGCCTGCGGCCAGTCGAGCAGGGCAGCCAGCATCTGGCCGACAGCGTTGTTGTCGCCGTCGATCGATTGCTTGCCCATCAGGATCAGGTCAGGCTTCTCTTCGTCAACCACAGCCTTCAGCAGCTTGGCGATAGCCAGCGGCTCAAGGTCGGCGTCCGACTGAACCAGAATGCCGCGGTCTGCCCCCATGGCCAGAGCCGTGCGGATGGTTTCCTGAGCTTGGGTCACGCCGATGGAGACCACGACGATCTCGCTGGCGGTGCCAGCAGCGTGGTGTTCCTTGCCCTCTTTCAGACGGACGGCCTCTTCGACGGCGATTTCGTCGAAGGGGTTCATGCTCATTTTAACGTTGGCCAGATCAACGCCGGTCTGGTCCGCCTTGACGCGGGCCTTCACGTTGGAGTCGATCACCCGTTTAACCGGGACGAGTATCTTCATAAGACTATCCGCTTGTCGTCGAAAAGTTTGGGGAGGGATTGGACCGAGAGTCCGCGCCTGTCAATGTAACGTAGGGTGAAGAACCCGCGTGTCGAGTGCAGTTTTTTAGTTTAAAACGAAGATATGAAGCGCTTTCTCACCCTTCCGCGTCTAGCGGCCATTTTCTTCAGTGTGTTTGCCGTCGGTCTGGCGGGTGTTTTCGTCATCCAGAAACTCTGGGTTGATCCGGGCGAAAAATGTGCTGACCGTGGCGGGTGGTACGATATGGAAACCCGTATCTGCGCCCAGCCGATCTATATTCCCGACATCACCGGACGTGCCGAGGGCGAGACCCGACAACAGGCTTCCGACCGCGGCAACCGCGAGTTGTTGGAGCTGGAAGCCCAGGCTGCGGCCTATGACCGCGCCCGCGATGCCGCCACCGAAGCCGAGCGCAAACGTGTCGAGGCCATCACCGGTCGCTAGGCCTAAATCTTGTGATCAAACGCAAACGGCCCGCAGACGCGGGCCGTTTTTGTATTCTCTTTATGGATCGAGATCAGCGCGTCGCGCCCGGGATCCATTTGATATCGTCCGCGCCATTGGCATTGGCCCGACGCGCCGCCACGAACAGATGGTCCGACAGGCGGTTCAGATAGCGCACCGCCTCCATGTTCACCTTCTCGCCCGTCTCGACCAGAGCCACAGCCTCGCGTTCGGCACGGCGGCAGATAGTACGCGCCACGTGCAGATGGCTGGACAGGGGTGAAC
>JAEZHG010000105.1 GCA_023436945.1 Pseudomonadota bacterium
GGCCTCGCTACTTGAGCGACAAGGGGGGGCTGAATGGGCGGCCTTTACAGGCGCCCATTGCAAAGTGCGAGGCTAATTGAGGTGCGTTAAGGCCAGTCACCACTGTGACCGTTTCAGCGCCAAAAATGCGCTCAAGCCGTGAGCGCCCGCGGCGCGAACATAGCGCGGCGCGAAGCGCCCCTGCTCAAAGAGCCTCGCCTCGCAAGAGGCGAGGCAGGTCGCCGGTGGCACCGCCGGCTTCAGACATGAAGGCGCGGCGCATGGGACCGATGCGGTTGACGATGGACATGCCGAGGTCGCGTGCGAGACGGACAGGTGGCAGGTCGTTGGAGAACAGGCGCACGAATCCGTCGAAGCCAGCGGCCAGAACCGCATTGTCGAAACGGCGCCAGCGGGCATAGCGCTCCAGCACCAGCTCAGAGCCAATATCTTCGCCGATCCGCAGGGCATCCGTCAGGACCTCGGCCAAGGCCGCCGCATCCTTCAGGCCCATGTTCAGACCCTGACCCGCCACAGGGTGAACCCCGTGGGCAGCATCCCCAAGAATGGCGATGCGCGGTGCCGTCAGTTCTTCGGCCAACTGGAGGCTAAGCGGATAGACAAAGCGCGGGCCGACCACCTCGACACTGTCGAGGAACTCGCCAAAGCGGCGGAACAGGTGGGCCTGGAAGGCTTCGTCCGAGGCGGTCTTCAGGGCTTCGGCGCGACGGGTGCTTTCGGTCCAGACCAGCGAGGCGCGCTGCTCGGTCAGCGGCAGGATGGCAAACGGACCATCCGGCAGGAAATACTCGTGGGCCACATTGCCGTGGTCCTTGCCGAGTTTGACCGTGCAGACCACGCCCGACTGATTGTACTGCCAGCCAAGCGTCTCGATCTTGGCCTGACGACGCACGGTCGAACCACGGCCCTCGGCACCGACAACCAGCGGCGCTTTCAGCGTGCGGCCATCTTTCAGCGTCACGGTCGCATTGGCGGTGCCGACATCGACCTTGTCGACCATGGCGGGGGCAATCACATCGATGCCGTTCTTTGGCAGGGCCTCGGCCAGTGCCTGACGGATGCGGCGGTTCTCCAGCATATAGCCCAGCGGCTCGCCGCCATTACGGTCACCGATTTCCTCGGCGTCGAAACGGATGAAGGCGGGCGAGGGCGCGCGGCTGGAGGCACCGGGACGCTGGCCGTCGGTGACAAGGATATGGTCCATCCGGCAGGCGTGCGGACGAAGGCTCTCGCCTAAACCGAGTGCATCCAGCATACGGAAGGTGGAATAGGCGATGGCGGTGGAGCGGCCATCGAATGTTGCGGCCAACTGGTTCTCGAAAGGCTGGGGGTCAACCACACAGACCTTCATGCCGCCCTGCGTCGCCGCCAGAGCAAAGGTCGCGCCGGCAAGGCCAGCACCCGCAATGATAATATCGTAGTCAGAACCGCTCATAGGGTCTGTGTCGCGCCTAAGACGCGCGCCGTCCAGCCCCCTCGTGGTCGCCTCGCTAGGACGTTACGTCCCAAACGCGACTGTAAATCTTCAAACATGGTCACAAAGGGCGCTGGTAAATGCCGCATTAACCCTGTGGGGCGCACAATCTGAAGGAGTTTTGTGCCGGAGGTCCGACCCTTCCATGTCTTTTGCTGCTGTTCTGGCTGATCGTGCTTGGAATACCGTCCGCATTGTGTGGGGCGCACCGTTTGCCGTGCGTCTGCGTGGTGTCACTTTGGCGGTGGTCGGGGCACTGCTTCTGGTGTCCCTGATCTCGTGGAATCCGGCGGACCCGAGCTGGAACGCGGCGTCCAATATGGGCGTGCGTAACTGGATGGGCGAGGGCGGTGCTGTCTTTGCCGACCTGATCATGCAGTCGCTGGGTCTGGCCGCATGGCCTGCGGTTCTTCTGGTCGTGGCCTTTGGTGTGGGGATCGCCATCGGTGACTCCATGATGCACCGCCTGCACCCGACCCGTCTGAAAAGCTTGGCCAGCTTCGGTGGTGTTCTGCTTCTGGCAGGCGCGCTGTCGGCGCCGGTAAAGCCCGCTGCATGGCCACTGGCCAGCGGCCTGGGCGGTCTTTGGGGTGACAGCCTGATCGGTCTGGCCGAGATGGGCACCAAGGCGATCCACGTCCCGTTTGGCCGCTGGATTTTCGGCATCCTCTATCTGGCCCTGGCCCTGTGGTTCATCGGCTATGCCATTGGCCTTCGCATCGGTGACCTGACCGACACGGCAGGCTGGGCCGCTGAAAAGGGTGCGCGCGCCCGTCAGAACAAACCGGCCAAGGCCGCAGGCGTGAAGGTCTCGCGTCGTCAGGCCGAACAGAACAAACCCCAGCGCAAGCCCCGCCACGTCCTGCCTGACCAAGGCTATGACGACGAGGATCAGCCGGCACCTGCGGCAGTGCCCTCAGCTGCCGTTTCGGCTGCTGCTGCGCGTGCCGCTGCCGCCGCCCCTGCGGGTGCTGTCAGCCAGCCCGTCGCCGATGACTATGCCGACGATGCCGATGAGGGCCAGTACGCCCCGCCGTGGGAAGACGCGGCACCCGTCGCACCGCCCTCTGCCAAGCCGACCAAGGGTGGCGAGCCCAAGGTGTCTGCGGTCAAGGCACCCAAGCCCGCCATTGATGTGGACCAGCAAGCCTTCCGCTTCGAGAGCGAGAACGGCTTCGAGCTACCGTCGCTCGGCATCCTTTCCAAGCCGACCCAGCGCGGCGGCAATGTCGATGAAGAGTCGCTGAAGGCCAACGCCAAGATGCTGGAAGGCGTGCTGAACGAGTTCGGCGTGCGCGGCACCATCGACCAGATCCGCCCCGGTCCGGTGGTCACCCTCTATGAACTGGTGCCCGCGCCGGGCGTGAAGCATGGCCGCGTGGTGGCTCTGGCCGACGATATTGCCCGCTCCATGTCCGCCCAGGCCTGCCGTATCTCGGTGGTTCAGGGTCGCAACGCCATCGGTATCGAGCTTCCGAATGCCAAGCGTCAGACGGTCTTCCTGCGCGATCTGCTGGCATCCGGCGAATACGACAAGAAAACCCACCTTCTGCCGCTGGCGCTGGGCGAGACCATCGGCGGCGAGCCCTATGTGGCCGACCTTGCCCGCATGCCCCACCTGCTCATCGCCGGTACCACGGGCTCGGGCAAGTCGGTGGGCGTCAACGCCATGATCCTGTCGATCCTGTATCGCTACAGCCCCGCCGACTGCCGCTTCATCATGATCGACCCCAAGATGCTGGAACTGTCGGTCTATGACGGCATCCCGCACCTGCTAGCGCCGGTGGTGACTGATCCGAAGAAGGCCGTCGTCGCGCTGAAGTGGACCGTGCGCGAGATGGAAGACCGCTATCGCCGCATGTCCAAGCTCGGCGTGCGTAACGTGGCGGGCTACAACGCCCGTGCCCAGGAAGCGCAGGAAAAGGGCGAGCATTTCGAGCGCACCGTCCAGACTGGTTTCGACGAGCAGGGCCGTCCGGTTTACGAGTCCGAGAAGATCCGCCCCGAAAAGATGCCTTACCTCGTCGTTGTGATGGACGAGATGGCCGACCTGATGCTGGTCGCTGGCAAGGAAGTGGAAGGCGCCGTCCAGCGTCTGGCCCAGATGGCCCGCGCCGCCGGCATCCACCTGATCATGGCCACCCAGCGGCCGTCGGTCGACGTCAT
>JAEZHG010000131.1 GCA_023436945.1 Pseudomonadota bacterium
GCCCTGGGCGGAACTCTAATCCGTCCGTACAAGGACAGATGGTGCGAGCGGCGGGGGTCGAACCCGCAAGACCTAGGTCGGCAGATTTTAAGTCTGCTGCGTCTACCAATTTCGCCACGCTCGCAGCGTCTTTCGGGAACTGATTCAGTTCGACCGATCACCTGCCGTGTTTGCCGCAGCTATGGCCCTAAAGTCCACATCTGAATCGGCAATAAGCTTCACCAGCGCCACCCACGCGGCCACATTCTGGCGCATCTGCTGAAGATCGATCTTGTCGAAGGTGTCATCGGCAGTGTGGTGGAAGTCGAAATAGCGGGTCGCATCCTGCTTCAGGCCAAAGACCGGAACGCCGCCCTGGGCCAGCGGGGCGATGTCCACACCCCCCGAACGTTCGGGCCTGCCCTTCTCGATTCCCAGCGGGGCGAGAACAGCCATAGCCTTTGCCTCGAAGTCGCTGCCCTGAACGCCCGGCGGCAGACCCAGCGCATAGATGTTGTCCGCACCCAGATCGGATTCACCGGCGATGATATGGTTCTCGATATCGCTGCCGATGTTGCGGGCATAGACGGTGCCGCCCTTCACATATTGGGCGCTCGGCTGCTGGACCTCTTCGGCTCCGAACAGGATCACGCGGATGGTGCGGGCCGGACGGCCAGCGTCGGCGATCATCTTGGCGGCGGCCAGAGTGATACCCCCGCCTGCGGCGTCATCGAAAGCGCCTGTGCCAATGTCCCAACTGTCCATGTGCGAGCCCAGAACGATCACCTCGTTCGGGCGGGTCGCGCCACGGATCTCGCCGATCACGTTCTGGCTGGTGGTCTCATAGGTGCGGGCGTTGGAAAACAGCTTCATGCGGATCGGCTGGCCCAGCGCCACAAGGCGGGCGACCTGATCGGCATCCGGCGCGGCCAGGGCGAACGACGGCAGCGGCACCTCGCCGTCATGATAGGCGGTCGTTCCGGTGTGCGGCATGCGATGGTGGTCAGAGCCCGCCGAGCGCATCACAAAGGCCACGGCACCACGGTCAGCCGCCGCCTTTGGTCCAGCCGAGCGGACACGCGACAGCGGACCATAACCCGAGCCGTCGCGGGTGCGCGGCATCTGGCCCGCATCCACCACGGCGATCTTGCCCGTCAGCGAACCCACAGGGGCGGCGTTCAGGGCATCAAGGCTGGTGAAATGGACGATCTCGGCCTCGATCCCTTCCGGCGGGGTCGGGATGGAGTGGCCCAAAGCCATGGCCACCAGCTTCTGTGCGCCAAAGCCGACGATCTCGACGCTTTCCTCGCCGCGATACCAGCCGATCAGGGGGAAGGTCTCGATGCGCACATTCTCGAAGCCGAGCGAGCGCATATAATCGGCAGCCCACACACCTGCGCCCTGATCATTGACAGAGCCAGCGGGGCGCGGACCAAAGCGGGTCGTCACCTCGCGGGTGTAGTCATAGGCAATATTGTCGTTGAGGGCCTTGTCACGCAGGGCCTCTGCGGCTGCGATCGTCGCAGCATCCTGTGCCAGCGCAGGCGCGGTCATCAAACCCAACGCAAACACGCTCGCGAACAAACCGGCTTTGAACTTCATGGCATCCCCCTGCCGTTACATTACAGGGATACCCTAACGGGCGGAGATTGGGACCGGAAGGTCCAATCCCCTGCCCGTCAGCAGATTATTCGCCTTTGAAGAAAGGCTCGACCTCGCCTTGCAGCTTGATCGTCAGGGCCTTGCCGCGACGGTCGACGCGATTGCCGACAGCCAGACGGACCCAGCCTTCCGACACGCAATATTCTTCAACGTTGGTCTTTTCTTCGCCCTTGAAGCGGATGCCGATGCCTTTCATCAGCAGGTCGGCGTTGTGGTAAGGGCTGTCTGGGTCAACCGACAGGCGGTCGGGCAAAACGTCGGACATGACGGTCATCCTAAAGAAATCGAAGCGGGCTGAATAACCGCTCCGCGCCCTTATGCCAACCGATCAGGCGGCAGGGGCGGCGTTGGCACCCGCTGCAGGAGCGGTTGCAGCCGCCGGAGCCGCAGCCTGTGATGCCTCGACCGGAGCGCCCGCCGCCGCAGCGGCACGCTCACGAAGCGGAGCCGCCGCATAGCGCTTGGCCAGCTTCTCGGTCAGGTCACGGGCCTGTGCGGGCGACATCTGGGCCATGATGGTGGCCAGGGTGCGCGGGCGCATCTGCTGGGCGACCGGCAGGCGCACATCGTCGTTCAGGGTGGCGAAGACAGCCGCAGCCTCACGCGGGCGCATGGCCGAATAGACGGCCACCAGACGTTCGGATTCGGCCTTTTCCTGAGCCTCGACCTGAGCCAACAGGCCACCGATCTCGCCCTTCAGGCTTTCCAGCGCCTTGATCTTGGCATCGATCTTCTGCTCGGCAGCGACCATCAGCGGCAAGGTGGTGGCAAAGTCCGCATCGCGGGCATCAAGCTCTTCACGGCGCTTGGACAGGGACTGGATGATGCGCAGTTCCGCCGGAGAAATACCGGCCTGTTGCGCCAGTTGTTCCGGCGTCAAGGCGCAGACGGCAGGTGGCGCAGCGGTGCTTGCGGCGGCTTCCTTGCCCGCGTCCTCGGCCGAAGCCGCGCCTTCCTCGGCCCATGCTACAGCGCCGCTGAACAGGTCCGGCGCAACGCCCGCCGCGCGCACGGCGACCACACCGCCAATGGCGATGGCAATCAAAGGCAGAAGGCGGGGCAGCTTGCTCATGACGAAAACTTGGTTTCAGCGGGCGGAAGTTGAAGAACCTATCCCTCGACTGACCCGCCCGATCAGACAAGAGCTTTGATCAAATAACGCCAAGCTTACAAAACGCGCGACGCACAGCACCCGAACTTTAGTGCGACTTCCCCCCTCAAGCTGCACGCCACCGC
>JAEZHG010000132.1 GCA_023436945.1 Pseudomonadota bacterium
ACGGTGGACCGCTCGGGCAAGCTCGCCCTCGCCACGCGGCCGAACCAGGACACGCCGCTCATGGACGGCCAGCGGGTCCGCATGGGCAACGACGTGTGGGAGCACGCCTATTACCTGAAGTACCAGAACCGCCGCGCCGACTATCTGAAGTCGTTCTGGACGGTCGTGAACTGGAACAAGGTGAACGAACTCTACGCAGCGGCAAAAGCCTAAGCTGCGCAGATAAATCTCTGAATATTTCAGTGGTTTAATAAGGGGGTCGGCATTGCCGACCCCCTTTTCTATGATTAAGCCCCTATTAGCCTTGATTGTTTGCGCGTCGGTCAGAACCACCGACTAGAAGCGATCAAGTATTTTAGGTGGGGCGTAGAATGCGCGTACTGACTTGTCTGGTCGAAGACCACAACCTGATGCTTGTTGCCTTGGCGGCAGTGGTGTGTGTGGCGGGCTCTGCCATCACCATCAACCTATATGACAAGCTGCGTAACAGCCGCGGTATGAGCCAGAACATCTGGACGGTCATGGGCGGTGTCGCCGGTGGCGCAACCATCTGGTGTACGCACTTCGTCGCCATGCTCGCGTGGCAGACAAATATCCCCACCACCTATGATCCGATGATTACCGGCCTGTCGCTGCTGGCGGCTATGGCGGGGGTGACGCTCTCACTACGGGTAGGGGCAGGACAGAAGGAACTGGCTCCGGCTGCCGGCGGTGTGCTGTTCGGCCTGACCGTTTCGGCCATGCACTATATCGGCATGGCTGGTCTCAAGGCCCATGCGATCCTGCATGTCGACATCAACTACATCATCGCCTCGCTGGTGTTGGCGGCGCTGGTGGGCATGGCCGCCTTTGTGATCTCGGGCCGTACGCGCATTAAAGGCCGTCGAATCTGGGCCAGCGCTGCGATGGTTGTTGCGATTGTCAGCCTGCATTTCACCGGCATGGCCGCGATCCATGTCACCCTGATCGGTGGCGAAGCGGACTTCAAAGCCACCAATGAGCTGCTGATGGCGCTCAGCGTTGCCGCAGTGGGTATGATCCTGATTGGCTCGGCGTTGGCCGCAAATGCACTTCAGGATCAGGCCCAGACGCGCGAACTGCGCCGCCTGCAGGCCCTGATCGATGGCAATGTTGATGGTATGGCCGTCGAAAGCGCGGGCAGCATCCTGATGGTCAATGCCGCCTTTGCCACCATGACCGAGGTCAGCGTCGAGGACCTCAAGGGCCAGCCCATCGAGCGCTGGATTGAGGATGCCGAGGCCATGACCACCATGTCGGTGGTCCAAAGCCGCATCTGTGTGACCGAGGGCAACGGTATTCCGGTCGAGGTGACAGTCCGTATCGAGCATGATGATGCCGGTGGCGTGATCCGCCTGTTCTCCGTGCGCGACCTGCGCCACCGTCTTGAGCAGGAACGCCGCATTGCTTTCCTTGCCCGTAACGACAGCCTGACGGGCCTACCGAACCGTGCCTCTTTCCTCGAAAAGCTGGCCCGCATGTGCCAGCTGCACAAGGACAAGCCGGGTTTTGCGCTGTTCGCCATTGATCTGGACCGCTTCAAGGACATCAACGACATCTATGGCCATGGTGTTGGCGACCAGCTGCTGAACCATGTGTCGAGCAATATGAAACTGGCCACGCGCGAGGGTGAGTTCATTGCTCGACTGGGGGGTGACGAGTTTGTCGCCGTGGTGCCGCTGACTTCGCAGGACAATTTGAAAGATGAGGCGAACGCTGCGGCATTGCGCCTGCGCGAAGCCATCCTGCAGCCGATGCATGGCGAGCATACGCAACTGGCTTGCGGAGCCTCCATCGGTATCGCCCTGTGGCCGGACGATGCGGATAAGCCGAATGCGCTGATCAACAATGCCGACCTGGCCATGTACCGCTCCAAGGCCTCGATTGCCGACGATATCTGCTTCTACGACCGCTCGATGGACGAGGCCGTCCGCGAGCGCCGCCGCATGACCCAAGGCATGCGCGAGGCGCTGGATCGCGGGCATTTCCAGATCTATTACCAGCCGCAGATGATGTTGGGGACCAACGAGGTCACGGGCTATGAGGCTCTGATCCGCTGGCCCAAGCCTGAGGGTGGCTATATCTCTCCGGTGGATTTCATTCCTCTGGCCGAGGATACGGGCCTGATCCTGCCGATCGGTGAGTGGGTACTTCGCCGCGCCTGTGAAGAAGCGATGCAGTGGGACAAGCCCCTTCGTCTGGCCGTGAACCTGTCGCCGGTCCAGCTGGGCCAGACGGACCTGCCGAACATGGTGCAGAAGATTCTTATGGAAACGGGTCTGCCTGCTTCACGCTTGGAACTGGAAATCACCGAAACGGCCATGATCACCGATATGGCCCGCTCGACGCACATCCTGCGCCAGTTGAAAGCGCTGGGCGTCTCTATCGCCATGGATGACTTCGGCACGGGCTATTCGTCGTTGTCGACACTGCGGGCGTTCCCGTTCGACAAGATCAAGCTGGACCGCGCCTTTATGGGCGAGCTGGAAGACAGCCCGCAATCGCGCGCGATCATCCGCGCCGTCCTGACGCTGGGCGAAAGCCTCAATATTCCGGTTCTGGCCGAGGGTGTAGAAACCAGCGACCAGTTGAACTTCCTCAAGGCGCAGGGCTGTGACGAGGTGCAGGGCTATCTTCTGGGCCGTCCCGCACGTGAACTGCTGGATACGGCGGTTATCGATCTGGAAGGTCTGCAGGACGAACGCCTCAGCGCCTGACAGGCGCGCTACAGACCAAGCGCCAAGGGCCGCAAAGATTGACTCTTGAGGTGTGGAAGGCGATAAGCGCGCCCTTCACATCTCGGGTTTGCGCCCGAGGTGCGTTTACACACGGACGATGCGTGAACCGCCGTTGAGATAGTCTCTCCAATAGGGGAGGGACCGGGCCGCGTCATATATGAGAGTAGACTATGTCCAAGCGTCATAGCGCCAAGTACAAAATCGACCGCGCCATGGGTGAAAACCTGTGGGGCCGCGCCAAGTCGCCGGTCAACAAGCGTTCGTACGGCCCGGGCCAACACGGCCAGCGTCGTAAGTCGAAGGTTTCGGACTTCGGTCTGCAACTGAAGGCTAAGCAAAAGCTCAAGGGCTACTACGGCAACATCACTGAGAAGCAATTCGCAGCGACCTACGCCGAAGCTGACCGTCGCAAGGGCAACACTTCGGAAAACCTGATCGGCCTGCTGGAATCGCGTCTGGACGCTATCGTCTACCGCGCCAAGTTCGTGCCGACCGTTTGGGCTGCCCGTCAGTTTGTCTCGCACGGCCACGTGACCGTTGACGGCAAGAAGGTTGATATCGGTTCGTACCGCGTCAAGCCGGGCCAAGTCATCGAAGTCAAAGAAAAGTCGCGCAACATGGCTCTGGTGCTGGAAGCCCAGCAGTCGGGTGAACGCGACGTTCCGGATTACCTGGAACTGGGCGATCGCGGTTTCTCGGTGCGCTACGTGCGCGTCCCGGAACTGGCTGACGTTCCGTACCCGGTTAAGATGGAACCGAACCTGATCGTCGAATACTATTCGTCGTAAGGACTGAAGTTTGCCCGCCAAAACGGGCAGACGTTCGGATTGAAGAAGGCTCTGTCTCGGCGGAGCCTTCTTTTCTTTTGTAAAAACGCTGTTTCCTTGTCGTGCAATTGGGGGCATCCTCCCTAGCGTATGTGCGGTGCAAAAAGGGAGGCTGACATGACTAAGCGGACTATCCGCTCCGACTTCCGCCCCCTTGGGCTTCGCGCTGCTGTTGCGGCAACCGCAGCCTCTGTGCTGCTTGCAGGTTGTGCGACCATGGGCGGTGCGCCCGCTGATCCCATGCCGGGTGTGCTGGAACCGATCCACGGTGCAGCCTTCACCGACAATCTGGCCATTGTGCGCGTGACCTCGAACGGTTGCACCACAAAGGAAGACCTCGTCCCCTATGTTCAGCAGTCGCGCGACTTCTCGATCCTGACGGTGCGCCGCGTGAACGAGGACAAGTGCCGCACCCCCATGGAAGATGGTCTGGAGGTCCAGTGGACCTTCGAGGAACTGGGCCTTCCAAAGGGCACGAACGTGACGGTCAACAACCCGTTCCGACTGCGTGACGTTGTGGTGCACGGCCGCGCGGGTTGATCATTACGTCGCTGTAATGACTAAATAATAATTCACGTGATGAGGGTTTGCGAAGCTGTAATAAGCGTTGCAACACACACGGAGAATTTCAATGCGTCGTCTTGTTATCGGCCTGGTTACCCTCGCTATCGCTGCCCCGATGCTGTCGGGCTGCATCATTATTGCGACCGACAAGCCGACCACCCGCGTCATCCACACCAGCACTGTCGAAGCTCCGGCGGGTAACTGATGGCGAAAGCATTTTCATCGCTGGCCGTTGCAAGCGTGCTGGCGGCTTCGCTAGCCGTTTCGGGCTGTGTGATCATCGCTGACGAGGGCAGCGAGACCACCCGCATCACCACCATCGAGCAGATCAAAACCGACGCCAGCCTCGCCACCGTGCGTCGCTTCAGCGCCGATGGCGCTGTCGTGGCGGCCACTCTGTGGACCAACTGTGCAGGTGCGGAAAACTTCGAAGTGAAGATCACCGCAGATAGGTTTGCTATCGGCGTGCGCGACCGTGCCCGCTGTGAAGGCGAGATGCGCAATCTGGATCTGCAATGGTCCTATGAGATGCTGGGCCTGGGTTCAGGCTCGCAAGTCATCCTTCAGAACGCGGTGGTTCTGTAAGTCAGGCCTTGGCTGCAAACGGGGCGATCATATCGCCCTGAATGCGGCTGGGGCGCATGGTGACGGCATCGACCAGACACCATTCCGAGACGCCCTGCGCGCAGACGCGGCCCTCGGCATCCTCGATACGGACATAGCGGTTAAAGCGCGGCCCCTGCGGATCGCCGACCCATGTGCGGGCCTTGATGCCCGTGGCGTCGGGCGCGATGGGGCGCAGGTAGTCGATTTCGTGACGAAGGGCGACCCACGACCATTTGGCGCGGGTCTCTTCGCTGAAGCGGGCATTCCAGTGGGCGGTGCCCACATCCTGTAGCCAGCCCACATAGACCACGTTGTTCACGTGGTTGTTGTCGTCGATGTGCTCGGGCCGCACATCCAGCGGCACCTCATAGACCTCACGGTCGGAACGGGGTTCCAGTACGGCCCTAGCCATCGCGGTCGTCCTTTAGGCTTCAGCCGGGCCGATGCCCTTTTCAGCCATCAGAGCCTGAAGCTCGCCCGACTGGAACATCTCGCGGACGATGTCCGAACCGCCGACGAACTCGCCCTTCACATAGAGCTGCGGAATGGTCGGCCAGTCGG
>JAEZHG010000184.1 GCA_023436945.1 Pseudomonadota bacterium
CTATCTAAGCCAGACCGACATCATCAAGTCGATCGAGGGCATGACCATCGCCGAAGCCCGTGCGGTCATGGACGCATCGCCCAGCTTCGTGAACGGCAAACCGGCCACGGCTGATGAAATCACCGGCCTGAAACAGTGCATCGTGCTGGCCCGCCACTACGCCGCCGAGAAGGCCGCGAACTGATGATCAAACGCATCCTGCTCTGCGGAACCTTGCTGGCCCTCGCATCCTGCGACCGAACCGGCCCGTCTCAGGATGCCCCCACTTCGGCGGCATCTCCACCCGTTCAAGTCGATGTCGTCGAGGCTACTGCACCGGATGAAAATCCGGCAGTTGAGCCCGTTGCTGCGCAGCCGAATGCTCCCCAGACGGCTGCCAGCAACACCTCTCAGCGTATCAGCCAGCAAATGCCGCTGTTAACGCCGCCCCCGCGCAGCGAAAAGCCGCGTCAGGTCGGGGTCTATACCCCGCCTGCGGGCTCGGTCGAACGTGTCGAACTGATGAATGCCTTACGCAACACTGTGCGGGGTGAACTCGGTGGAGAGGCGGTTTTCGTCGTCAACGAGCTTCGCTCCAACGGCCAGTGGGCCTTTGCCGTGCTGGAACCCCAGTGGCGCGACGGCTCGCAAATCCGCATGGAACGCACGCCGATCTATCGCAGCAATCCCGACTTCCCGTTGGACGGGCTTCGCACCGAAGCCATCTGGAAAAAGGAAGGCAACCGCTGGCGCGTCTATCAGCACAGCATAGGCTCAACCGATGTCTGGTGGCTGGAACATTGCGACCGCGTTCCCCGCCAGATTCTACGCGGCTGTTAGACCTTACCACTCAGATAGGCGGGTGCGCTGACGTAAAGAAGCAGCACATCATCCTTGCAGGCGGTATCGGCCATGCCGGTACCGCCTGTTATGTATCTGGTGACTGTTGATTTGGGGATGAGGATGAAACAGCTTCTACTGACGGCCTGTGCCGTATGCGCCATTTCGGGGATGGCGGCTCCTGCCATGGCTTTCGATGCAACCGCGCTGGCTCCAGCGGTTCAAAGCGAAGATGCCGCATCACGCCTGAAGGCACTGTTTGACGCCGATTGGGATTATGGCCTCGCCCAGACCGGCAGCGTCAAAAAAGCCGACGGTACCTATACACCGCGGACGCGCCTCGCCTCGGTTGATCCTGCCACCCATCAGGCACGCCTTGAGCATGTTCAGGCAATGCTTGCCCAACTGGACACCATCCCGCTCGAGCAACTGAGCGACGAGGACCGCATCAACGCCGCGGTCTTCCGTACCAATCTCGAACATGCGCTGATCGACATCCAGTTCCGCCAGTGGGAAATGCCGTTCAACAGCGACAGCAATTTCTGGACCTATCTCGACCGCGACGGCGGCATGCGCACGGCCGAAGACTACCGCGCCTTCATCGCCCGCATGCGCGACATCCCGCGCTATTTCGACGAGAACATCACCAATATGCGCGCGGGCCTCGCCCGTGGTTTCAGCGTGCCTCAGGTGACCCTCGAAGGCCGCGAGGCCTCGATCACCAACTTCATTACCGCCAGCGCCGAAGCCAACGCCTTCTATCGCGGCTTCGAAAATCTGCCGTCGAACATTCCAGCCGACGAACAGGCTCGCCTGCGCGCCGAGGCGGTTGCAGCCATCAACGAGGCTGTCATACCGGCCTATAAGGACCTGCTGGCCTTCTATCTGAACGAATATACGCCTGCGACCCGCACCAGCATCGCCGCACGCGATATGCCCGACGGCGTGGCCTATTATGAAAGTCAGGTTCGCAAATACACCACGCTGGCAATCACCGGCGATGAGGTCCACCAGATCGGCCTGTCGGAAGTCGCCCGTATTCAGGCCGAGATGCGCCAGACCATGGCCGATGCAGGCTTTACCGGCACGTTTGAAGAGTTCCTGACCTTCCTGCGCACGGATCCCCAGTTCTATGCCAAGACGCCTGATGAACTGCTGATGGTCTCGGCATGGGTGGCCAAACGCGCCGATGGCCAGATCGGCCGCCTGATCGGCAAGCTGCCTCGCCGCGCCTTCACCATCATTCCGGTGCCAGAGGCGCTGGCCCCCTTCTATACGGCAGGACGCGGGGGTCTGGGTTCGTGCCAGATGAACACCCACAACCTGCCCAGCCGCCCGCTCTACAACATCCCTGCCCTTACTCTGCATGAATGCGCGCCGGGCCACAGCTTCCAGGCCGCGCTGGCCGAGGAACAGGCCGATGGGCCGGCCTTCCGCCGCTATACCTACTTCTCCGGCTACGGAGAGGGCTGGGGACTCTACACCGAATATCTGGGCGTAGAGATGGGCATCTATCGGACCCCCTATGAGAACTTCGGCCGCCTGTCCTACGAGATGTGGCGCGCGGCTCGTTTGGTGATCGACACGGGTGTTCACCTGAAGGGCTGGTCGCGCCAACAGGCCATCGACTATCTCGCCAGCCACACGGCCCTGTCCCACCACGAGGTGGTGACCGAGGTCGATCGCTATATCAGCTGGCCCGGTCAGGCTCTTTCCTACAAGCTGGGGGAACTGACGATCCGCCGCCTGCGCGCAGAAGCCGAGGCCGCTCTCGGTGCGGACTTTGATCCCCGACCGTTCCACGACACCATCCTCGGCATCGGCGCGGTTCCACTGACCACACTGGAAGAGCGTATGGATCGCTTCGTGGCGGAAGAGTTGGCCAAGAAGAACGCAGCCACAACGCGCTGAACCTAGCTGCCGGATACGAAAAGGGCTCCCTGTCTTCCGAC
>JAEZHG010000202.1 GCA_023436945.1 Pseudomonadota bacterium
CCATCGCATCATTGCCCGCCGTCAGCAAACCGACCGACATGGCTTTAAGGCCATGGGCTTCGTGCGGGATGATCTGGCCGTCCTCATAGCCGGGCTTGCCGGACACGCCGAGCATGGTCGGCAGCGACGGGCCATAGACGTCAGCATCCAAAATACCGACCGACAGGCCACGGGCGTTCAGTGCGGCTGCCAGATTCACCGAGACCGTGGACTTGCCTACCCCGCCCTTGCCGCTGGCCACAGCCAGAACACGGCGCACATGGGCCGGGCGATCGGTCGGTACCGGAGCCTTCGGGCGATTCTGGTCAACGGCTTGCGGCGACAGGCTGGCCGTACGGCGTTTGACAGGCGTTGTGACAGCCTCTGCCGTCAGGATCACCGAGACCTTTTCCATTCCGGACATGGCTTTCAGCGCGGCCTCGGCCTGATCACGGATCGGCGCATAGAGGGCCGTGTCAGAGGATTGAACCTCCATCACAAAGCCTGCGCGGCCATTGTCGACAACCAGCCCCTGTACCAGTCCGGCTTGATGAAGGCCCTGACCCGATTTCGGATCAGTGACGGTGTCCAGAACAGCGATGACAGAGGCGCGGTCGATCAAGGTGTAACTCCAATCCTGCCGACGGGTCTTGCCGCATCGGTCACAGCCTTCTATCGCCTGATGACAAGAACCGCGAGCCTACCCTTTGTCTTATTCCGCACCACAGCCCTCTATAACCCTGATCGGCGGCCCGACGGCCTCCGGTAAATCGGCGCTGGCGCTGGATATGGCGATCAGGACGGGCGCGGTGATTATCAATGCCGACAGCCAGCAACTCTATGCCGACATGGATGTGCTGAGCGCCCGCCCGCCCGCAGAGGACGAAGCCAAGGCCCCTCACCGCCTCTATGGCGTGGCCGATGCCGCAGACGCATGGTCCGTCGGCAAATGGTCCCGCGCCGCGATGGACGAGATCGTACAGGCCCATGCTCAAGGTAAGGGCGCGATACTGGTTGGTGGCACGGGCCTTTATTTCAACGCCCTGACCAAAGGACTGGCCGATATTCCGCCTGTTCCCGTGGAGGTGCGCCATGAGGTCGAGCGTGAATATGAAACGCTTGGCGAAGAGGCTTTTCGTGCCCGCCTTCGCGCCGTTGACCCTGCATCAGAGGCGCGCATCTATCCTTCGGACCGCCAGCGCCTGATCCGCGCGCTTTCCGTCCATCGCGCGACGGGCAACAGCCTTACCCACTATAAGGAACAAACCCGTCCGCTTCTGACGGAAGGTAGCTGGAACGGCCTGATCGTCGAGCCGGAACGCGAGGTCCTCTATGCCAACTGCGACCGCCGCGTGGACATCATGATGGAGACAGGCGCTGTCGAAGAGGTGGAGGCCTTGATGGCCCGCGGTCTCGATATGGGTCTGCCATCAATGAAGGCCGTGGGGCTTCGCGAGATCGCAGCTTGGCTCAATGGTGAAGCGAGCAAGGAACAGGCCGTTTCAGCTATGAAACAGGCGACACGCAACTACGCAAAACGCCAGATGACGTGGTTCCGCAACCAGCAAGGCGACTGGCCGAGAGCGACGTAAATTCCCGCCAAGGTTTACTTGTCACAAGCATCATATGTATATCTTTGTTATACAAATGGAGAGTGTGATGATTGCTCTGACTATGGCCCTTATGTTCGCTATGCAGAGCGAGCAGGCCCAGAACGTACAGACTGCCTCCAACGAACGGGCTCCCACAGTACGTGCCATGGATGATCCAGAGCGCGTGATATGCCGTCGCGAGCGCGTCGTTGGTACAAACCGCCCCCAACGCGTCTGCATGACAGCAAGGGAATGGGAGGTTGTGCGCGATGCTTCCAGAGAAACTATGAACCGTTCGGAACGCGGCCAGGTTCAAAGTCTGCCTTCACAAAGGTAATTACAAACGCTTAGGCCTTGGCTTCCAGCCATCGCTGCACTATCTTGAGATTGTTCGGGTTCGCCCGAACTATGGCGATAAACGCGCTTGTAATAAGCGGACCGGACCCGGGTGCGATTCCCGGCGGCTCCACCAATCTCTTTCCTCTCGTGTTATCGGCGAGGCGAGTATGGGGCCGACTAGCATCGACGGACGTGTAAAGAGGTTGCTTTCGCCCGACGTGGCTCATCGTATCGGGCTATTTAAACTAAATGCGAACGATAACTTCGCTGGTGAAGTCCGCCTCGCTGCGTAATGCAGTTCGGTGATTTCCGACCTAAGTCCTAGGGGTTCAGATCCCTAGGCGGGGCTTGGTGGGTGCCTGGCAACAGAAACCCACTACTTCTCTTCACATTCGAACCTTTTAACTGTGATCTGGCTTGGGCTAGGACAGTGCTTCGTAATGCGCTGTGGGGAAAGCCATAATGACCAAGCCAGTCCCTGAAAGCCCGAAGCGCAAGCCGTCCCGACTACAATCGGTGTCTGTGGCGATAAGCGTGCTGTCCTTTGCAATCGTCGTGGCATTTCTGCTGATGCTGGTTGTGCAATCGCTGGCAGCCAACACTTTCAAATACCGGCCCGAAATTGTCTCAGGCATCGCCCGCGTCCAGTTTTACAGGGCGGGTGTCGGCGTATCCGTCGTTGATTCAGACGGATCAATCCATCGGCTTCAGTGCCTACCCGATAAAGACTATGGCTGTTGGCAGATTCTCCAGCAGGAGAGCATTGCCGTTGCGAAACCCTGCCCAAGGGGAGCGAAACGCGAGGCTTGTTGGCCGCAATCTGCAGTCATCCAACTGGGCGAACCTGTCACTGCAATACTGCTCAAACGTAGCCCGCGAATATTCGGTGAGCCGCTGCTGCTCGCATTGCGCTCGGATGATGGCGTCATCATCCCGGTTGAGGATGGAGCCGAACGCCTTCAGCTCTCCTGCAAGAACCTGAAGTCCCCGCTCCCCGCAGGAGACTGGGGAAACATGGGAACGCTCGCGCATTGTCCGTGACGAAATGGCGGTTTGGTTTTATACGCTAAGCCAAGAAACCCGCTCGCAGGACATGTCGCCAACAGGGCGAACTGGATTTGCGGGACGCTTATCAACCCGACTCTAGAGGCCGTGATGACCGACTCCCTCCCCCCTGTTGACGAGATGCACTACGAGCAACTCGCTCAGGATGCCCTGCGTGGCGTGATCCGCATGGCTCTGGAGCAAGCCGCGACGCCTCAGGGCATCCCGGGCGCGCACCATTTCTACATCACCTTCAAGACCCGCGCGGCTGGTGTGTCGCTTCCGGCTGATGTGATCGCAAAATATCCTGACGAGATGACCGTGGTGCTTCAGCACCAGTATTGGGACCTCGACGTCACGGACAAACAGTTCACCGTCACCCTGAAGTTCGGCGGCCTGCCGAAGGTGCTTGTGGTGCCTTACGCTGCGATCGTTCGTTTCTATGATCCGAGCGTGCAGTTCATGCTTCAGTTCGACGATCCGGAAATCATCGAGGCCGAAATCGCCCCGCTGACGCCGCCGCAACGCGATCCGGAAGCTGCACCGAAACCGACCGGCGATGATGATGGCCCGAAGGTCGTTTCGCTGGACCAGTTCCGCAAAAAATAACGCAACTTCAGGTCGTTTATTCCGTTTCCCACGGGCGCAAATTTGCGCCTGTGTGGAGCGTTTCTGAATGAACAATTCCAATATTGCCCGTCTTGCCGCCCTATCGGTCGCTGGTGCTGCAGCACTGGGCCTGGCAGCCTGTGGTAACAACGAGCCGGCCGCGACCGCGCCTGCTGCGCCTGAAGCTACCGCGACTGTCGATAACTCGGTTCCGCCGCCCGCTGGCGCGCCACTGACAGGTGATCTGGCTTCGCTGCAAGGTTCGATCGACAAATATCCGAACGAGAGCGGCCTGTTCGATAACTCGGTCATTACCGGCCCGCTGCAAAACCTGCTGGGCAGCAAATACGATACCTTTAAGAAGAACATGGAAGTTCAGAGCCCGCTGACCCGCGAAGGCAATGTGCTCTATGTCAGCGGCAACAAGCAGGGTGAAGGCGGCTCGAACGCGGCTTACCTGCTGATCGACACCACCACTAAGGCCATGGAAGTGGGCCTTTGGGAAAATGGCAAGCTGACCACCTATCCGGCTCAAGGCTCGACCATCACCCGACCGTCCGACATCCAGACGATGATCGACAACGCCAAGGCCTAACCACTTTCCCAAATCAGATATTATTGTAATCTGAATAACGGTCGGTCACCTACGTGGCCGGCCGTTCTATTTGCGTCACGCAATCCGGGGGGATGTGTTGATGGTCATGCGGTTCGGATGGTTCGTAGCGACGGCGACCTGCCTCGCCCTATTGGCCTTGCCCGCAAAGGCGCAATCCCGTTTCGAGGGCTGGTCCTCTACCGTCATCGCCGCCGACTGGCGCGACAGCAACGGCCAGCCGATAGAGGCCTTCGACAACGCCCGCCGCGACCTGTCCCAAGCCTTTCGCAAAGCGGGATTCCCCGAAGACAGTCACGCCTCTCTGACACTCAACCCAACAAAGCCCGACAGGGTTGGCCCCGCCGAGGCCTTGCAGCGCATGGGCGCAGTTGCCTCACAGGCCCCTCGCGGGTGTTTCCTCTATCTGACCTCGCATGGTGCGCCTCAGAACATCGTCTTTGGCGACACCAAAGGCATAGAGCCTGTCGATCTGGCCCGCATGCTGCGCCAGTGGTGCGGGCCAAGACCGACGATTGTGGTCCTGTCGGCCTGTTTCTCGGGCTCGTTTGTCGATGCCCTTCGCGCACCCAACCGTATGGTGCTGACAGCTGCGCGCCGTGACCGCACCTCATTCGGATGCGGTGCAGAGGAAACCTATCCGTGGTTCGACGCCTGTGTGCTGGAGTCCCTGCCCCAGTCCTCGGATTTCCTCGACCTCGCCCGCCTCAGCCGCGCCTGCGTTTCCCGCCATGAAAGCGAGGCCGGCATAGAAACGCCGTCAGAACCCCAATTGTTCGTCGGTGCGGAAATGCAGATGCGCCTGCCGACACTACGCTTTCAGTCGCCCTGATCAGCCCAGCTTAGGCAGTATCTCGTCGATGACCCAAGCCTTGAGTTTACTAGTATCCGACATCGCGCCCTGATATGGGACGTCCGGCTGATAGGGACCGTATTGGGGCACACCCACGACCACCTTCATAAGGGTCGAAAACTGCCCTTTCCCCGAAGGTGTATCGGCCCAGCGCACCTCCATATACTGGTTGTTCCAGCCCGTTGGCTCGCCCAGTAGCGGCACACCCAGCTTGCTAAGCTGGTCCACAAGGATCAGGCAAGAACTGAAGCAGTTACGATCCACCACCACCGCCAGCCTGCCCTTCATTTCCAGCGGCACAGGCTCGGAAGGACGCTCTGCCTCGCTCACTGCTTCGCAAGGTCTGTAGTTGGGCCACAGGCTCAAGCCCAAGGTTCTGAACAGTTTCATTTTCTGGATCATGTTCTCAAGGCCCGATGCATCACCACCGCGCTCGATCTGTTGATCGCGATAGGCCTCGAACTTTTCGATGTTGCCTTGGGAGGTTCGAAAGAAACTGGCCGCGCAGGACAACCTTTTTATCGAGTCTTCAAAGGCCTGTTCGCCAGCCAAGACTCTCAGGATGCGGTTGGAATAATAGGTGTCGCCACCCGTATTGCCGCGCAGATCCAGCACCACCCATGGCGCTGTTTTCAGTTCTTCCGACCGGCGCTCGATTTCGGCAGTCAGATCGTCAATGGACAACAGCGACGCGACCGAAACCCAATATCCCTCGCCGATCTTGGACACCGACAATCCCGCATCCGCGATGGGACTAACGCTATCGATATAGGCACTGACCTCGTCGCGCTTTGCCGCTTCCCAAACGAGTGGAACATCCTCGCTCCGCCCATCCGGGAAGCTGAAGTTGCAGGTTTCGGCGCGCTTCAGGAAGGGATTGCCCTCGTCGAGCATCAGCCAAGAGGCTGAGCCCGCCTTCATGGCCCAGACGGATGCATCATCCTTGAAAGCGCTGATGCGAGAGGTCGCCCACTCGTCCGCTTCTTTCCCGTCGCAAGACACCAAAGTCGCGCCTGTCAGCCTTCCAGCGCGATCACCCGCTACGCGCCAGTCATAGCCCTGAAGGCTCAAAACCAGACCGCTCCAGTTAATGTCTTCGGTTTCAGATGCCGGTTTGAAGCCTATGTGCGGATCACTCATTCGCGCCGCCACGCCTCGCATCAAGGCATGATAGGCCGCTTCGGAGTTCACCATCGGAAGACGGGCCTCTACCTCGCGTCGGGCCAGCTCCCAGCGCGCCATCAGCGCCTGATCTGCGACCTGCTTCACGAAACCGGGGTGGTTCTGCTTCATAAAGTCGAGTGCCCAATGGGCATCGACATGGGCAATCTCGTTCCATCCTTGCGGTTCGGCTTTGCGAGGCTGCGAACAACCCCACAGGAGCATGGCTCCCAGCGCCAATGACATCAGCCCTCTATGCATAGCCACTCCCCTTCCTCACCCAATGGAAGAACAACGCTATTGCATTATGAAATCAAGAGTTGCATTAATAAGAACAAATAAAGAACAAATGGAGCAGGATATGATTCAGGGCGGATGCCACTGCGGCGCGGTACGGTATGAAATGGACACAGCGGTTCAGCATCACACACTGTGTCACTGTAGCTCGTGCCGAAAGGCCTCCGGTGCGCCTGCGGTGTCCTGGGCGCTGGTCCGCAATGACCAGATCAAGATCAGCGGAACGCCCAAGGCCTATGCCTCGTCGGAAGGGACGCAGCGGCTTTTCTGCAGCAACTGCGGCACCAGCCTGTTCTATGTGAACGAGAGCATCTTCCCGGATATGATCGACGTGCAGTCGGCCACGCTGGATGATCCGTCCAGCCTTCCTATCATGGCGCAGATACAGACCGCCGAGCGCGTCAGCTGGATGGCCGATCTGCACACTCTGAAAAGCTTCGAGCGTTTCCCGCCGATGGATTAAGCGTTCTGACGGGGGTAGCAGCGGATGATGATCCGTTCACGCTCCCCCTCGAAACGCTCGACTAGAAGGCGTGCGACCTGACTGTCATCGTGGAACAGATAACCTTTGATCGAGTCGAGCAGCGCCTTGGCAAGGTTGTCGAGATCCATCCACGGCGGGTCACCGACGTGTTCCATACGAATCTCCACCACGTGATCACCCCACGCAGGGCGTGACTGCCACTCCTTGCGCATGAACTCATAGACCAGTGGCTTGTAGTATTTGGCCTGTGTCGTCAGCCCGTCGATGACGATTTCAACAACGTCGCCATCCTCGCGCGCGCGCACTTTTCCGGCACCGACCCAACCCTGAACCACTCGAACTTGCCTTTCGTAACGTCAGTTCTCTTGCCCTGACCGCCGCAAGTGCTACACCCCCCGCCAACTTCCCGCCACGTCTGAGAGTTCGTGATGAGCAACGTACGCACCGAAACCGATACCTTTGGCCCTATCGAAGTCGCCGCCGACCGCTACTGGGGCGCGCAAGCCCAGCGTTCGCTTGGCAACTTCAAGATCGGCTGGGAAAAGCAGCCGCTTCCGGTTGTCCGCGCTCTGGGTATCGTCAAGCGCGCTGCTGCCGAAACCAACCGTGACCTCGGCAAGCTGGACGCCAAACTGGCCGACGCCATCATTCAGGCAGCCAACGAAGTCATCGAAGGCAAGCTGAACGACCACTTCCCGCTGGTCGTCTGGCAGACCGGTTCGGGCACCCAGTCGAACATGAACGCCAACGAGGTCATCTCGAACCGCGCCATCGAAATCCTCGGTGGTGAAATGGGCTCCAAGGCTCCGGTTCACCCGAACGACCACGTGAACATGAGCCAGGCGTCGAACGACACCTACCCGACCGCAATGCACGTCGCTTGCGCCGAGCAGGTCGTCAACGACCTCATTCCGGCCCTGAAGCACCTGCACGCCGCGCTGGACGCCAAGGCCAAGGCCTGGGCACACATCATCAAGATCGGCCGTACCCACACCCAGGACGCGACCCCGCTGACGCTGGGCCAAGAGTTCGGTGGCTATGCCCAGCAAGTCGCCAACGGCATCGAGCGTATCGAACAAACTCTGCCGAAGCTGATGGAACTGGCCCAAGGCGGCACCGCCGTCGGCACCTGCCTGAATGCTCCGGTCGGCTTCGCTGAAAAGGTCGCCGAGAACATCGCCGCCATCACCGGCCTGTCGTTCACCACCGCTCCGAACAAGTTCGAAGCTCTGGCTGCCCACGACGCCATGGTCTTCTCGCACGGCGCGATCAATACGGTTGCCGCTTCGCTGTTCAAGATCGCCAACGACATCCGCTTCCTCGGTTCGGGCCCGCGTTCGGGTCTGGGCGAACTGGCTCTGCCGGAAAACGAGCCGGGCTCGTCGATCATGCCGGGCAAGGTGAACCCGACCCAGTGCGAAGCACTGACCCAGGTCTGCGCTCAGGTGTTCGGCAACCACGCCACGCTGACGTTTGCCGGTTCGCAAGGCCACTTCGAACTGAACGTGTTCAACCCGGTCATGGCCTACAACTTCCTTCAGTCGG
>JAEZHG010000278.1 GCA_023436945.1 Pseudomonadota bacterium
GAGCGGCCCTTGATGTTTGCACCCAGCCTTGAGGGCTTACATGCGTTCCGGCGTCTGGATGCCCAGCAGGGTGAGGGCGGTTTCCAGTTGCAGCAGGGCTGCGGCCGACAGGCTCAGGCGCGAGCCACGGGTGGCCTCGTGACCTTGCGCCAGCACAGGGCAGGCGGCGTAGAACTTGGAGAAGCTCTGCGCCACGCGATAGGCATGCTCGGCCACGAGGTGCGGCATACGCTTGTCATAGGCGTCCGACACGGCGGTCGAGAACGCATCCAGCGTCAGGGCCAGATCGCGCTCTGCCTGTTCGGCGATGACGATTTCACCGTGATCGGCACCTTGATCGGCGGCCTTGCGCAGCAGGGATTTGATGCGGACAGCCTGATACAGCAGGTACGGGCCGGTCTTGCCCTCAAAGCTGGTGAAGCGGTCGAGGTCGAAGACGTAGGAGGTCGTGCGCGCGTTCGACAGGTCGGCGAACTTCAGAGCGGCGATGGCCACCTTGTGCGCGATCTCCTCGAACTCGGCCTCGGTCAGGTCCTCGCCCAGCTTGGCGTCCTTCAGGCGCTCGCGGGCCTTTTCGGTCGTCATGGTGATGAGGTCGTGCAGTTTCAGCACGCCGCCCGCGCGCGTCTTGAACGGCCTTCCGTCGGTGCCGTTCATGGTGCCGAAGCCAAGGTGTTCCAGCGACTTTTCGGGCGCGTAACCGGCCAGATAGGACGCACGGAAGACCTGCTCGAAGTGCTCGGCCTGACGCTCATCCACGACATAGAGGATCAGGTCAGGAGACAGCGACTTCTTGCGGTCCAGAATGGTGGCCAGATCGGTCGTGCCATACATGGCCGAACCTTCCGACGAGATGACCAGCAACGGCGGCGGCGAGGGAACCTGAACGACCGAACCGTCATCCAGCTTCTTCTTACGGGTCTCGCCATCGCGCGCGACGTGGACGACCTGTGCGCCAGCGTCTTCGACTAGCAGGTTCTTGGCCTTCAGGTCGGCGATCATTTCTTCCATGACCGGATCGGCGTCGGATTCGCCATTCCACAGGTCGAAGGTCACGTCCAGCGCCGAGAACTCGCGGGTAAGCGCGGTGCGGCTGACGGCCACGAAATGCTGCCACAGGGCGCGGTAGCCGGCGCGGCCAGCCTGAAGTTCGGCGGTCGCCTTACGGGCGCGGTCGCGGAAGGCAGGGTCTTCCTTGGCCTTGCCCGCAGCCTGCGGATAGAGGCGCTCAAGATCGGCCAGCGAGACAGGGCTCTCCGACGGGAAGGGACCATCACCCTCGGCCATGAAGGCGTCGGCGATACCTTCGTCACCGCAGGCGGTGATCAGCAGGCCCATCTGGAAGCCCCAGTCGCCGAAGTGGGCATCGCCGATCACTTCGTCGCCACGGAAGCGGAAGATGCGCTTCAGGCTTTCACCGATAATGGACGAGCGCAGGTGGCCGACGTGCATCGGCTTGGCCACGTTCGGGCCGCCGAAGTCGATCACAACCTTGCGGGCGTCCGAGACCATGGCGGCACCGGCCTTGTCGGCGTCAGCAGCCACTTCGCGGGCACGCTGCGACAAGGCGGCGTCCGACAGCTTCATATTGATGAAGCCGGGGCCTGCGATCTCGATCGAGGCAAGGGCCGGATGGCCTTCCAAACGTGCGGCGACCTTGGCGGCCAGTTCGCGCGGGTTGGCCTTCAGCGCCTTGGCAGCAGCCAGCGCACCGTTCGACTGGAAGTCGGCAAGGTCGGGGCGGTCCGAAGGGGTTACGCGGGCCAGTGCGGCGTCCACGCCTTCGGCGGCGAAGGCGGTGGCGACCGCTTCGCTGAGTACAGTTTTCAGGTCGGTCATAGTCTTAGTTCGTTTGGCCAGCCATCGGGCGGAAGCGGCTGCCCGAGCGGTTGAATTCGGCTTGTTCAGGAGAGATTTCGAAGCCGATCAGGATTTCGAAATTACCGCCCGAGGTGGTGGCCTCGGCGCGGGGGATGACGATGGTGTGGGCCGGCTCTGCGGTGGTGCGGTCCGAACCGCCGAAGTTCACCGGCAGGTCGAAATATTCCTTGTCCAGAACCGCAGCGTTGCGCTCGGTCACGGCAACCCAATAGCGATAGGTTTTGCCGTCACCTTGAGCGGCGGCACCCTTGCCCAGCGAGAAGAGCAGGTTGAAATCGACGCGGATCGGATCGTCCTCGCGATAGACGCAATCGGCACTGACGCCCTCGATCTCGCCGGTATAGCCGACAGAGGCCAGCGACGGCGACTGGAAGTTCGGCATCTCGATGTAGCGGGCGGCGTCGTACAGCACCTTCACATAGGGGCACGGACCGGCATTGGCGCGGCGCGCCAGCGGGGCAAAGCGCATCGGGCGCTCGCGGGCTTGCTCGGACTGACCCTGTCCCTGGCCCTGGCGCTGTTGCTGGGCAACTGCGGCGGACGGCAGCATGGTGGCGGCGATAGAAACGGCAGCAAGGGCGGTCAGGACGCGACGCATCAGGATCTTTCCGGCAGTCGAAGGGTCATGGTGGTGACAGAAGGTCATTCTGCCGAACCACGCTGTGCCGTGATAGCGGCTAAAGCGGGGCGCCGCAAACAGGCAATGCTATCTAAGGCGATGCTTTGGGGGATTGGGTGCTTTGTGCGGTGGCGAAACAGGCCGCAAAAGACTAGATTTGCGCCCATGAACGCCCATACGCCTCCTCCCCTTCGTCCGCTTACTGTTCGCATGGCCACGCCGCGCGGTTTCTGCGCCGGTGTCGATCGCGCGATCCAGATCGTCGAGCGGGCCATCGAGAAATACGGGGCTCCGGTCTATGTGCGCCACGAAATCGTTCACAACCGCCATGTGGTCGAGCGTCTGAAGGGCCTCGGTGCCGTGTTCGTCAAGGAACTGGACGAATGCCCCGACGACCGTCCGGTGGTCTTCTCGGCCCACGGTGTGCCCAAGTCGGTGCCGGAAACCGCGCGTAACCGCCAGATGCTCTATCTGGATGCGACCTGCCCGCTGGTGTCCAAGGTCCACGTCGAGGCCGAGCGCAACTTCAAACAGAACCGCCACATCATCCTGATCGGCCACGCAGGCCACCCCGAGGTCGTCGGCACCATGGGCCAACTGCCCGAGGGCGCGATCTCGCTGGTGGAAACGGTCGAAGATGCGGAAAACTTCCAGCGTCCGGGCGATGCCATGCTGGCCTATGCCACCCAAACCACGCTGTCGGTGGATGATACCTCGTCCATTCTGGCCGTGCTGAAGCGCCGCTTCCCCGCACTGCCGGACCCGCACAAGGAAGACATCTGCTACGCCACCACCAACCGTCAGGAAGCGGTGAAGAAGCTGGGCGACGGCTGCGATCTGGTGCTGGTGGTCGGCTCCAAGAACTCGTCCAACTCGGCGCGTCTGGTGGATGTGGCTCTGACCGCAGGGGCCAAGGCCGCCCGTCTGGTCGATGATGCCAGCGATGTGGACTGGTCGTGGTTCGAAGGCGTGAACACCCTTGGCGTCACGGCGGGTGCATCGGCTCCCGAGCCTCTGGTCGAGGGCCTGATCGCCGCCGTGCGCGAACGCTTCGACGTCACCCTGACCGAAGACGATGGCGCGCGCGAAACCATCACCTTCAAACTGCCGCGCGTGCTGCAGGAGTAAACGTGCGGCAGGGGAAATCCCGCCG
>JAEZHG010000295.1 GCA_023436945.1 Pseudomonadota bacterium
GGCTATGTCGCCATCGCGCCCGCCTTCTTCGTGCGTGTGGCCGATCCGGCTCCGCTGAGCGACTTTCAGGAGATCATCGCCATCGTCAATCAGGCCAGCTATCCGCAGGTCATGGGCGACCTGAAAGCGACCCTGAACTGGGCCAAGGAACAAGCCTTTGCCAACACCGCCCGTGCGGGCATCACCGGCTTCTGCTGGGGTGGCAAGGTGGTGTGGCAGGCCGCTGCCCGCTTTGACGAGATCAAGGCCGGTGTGGCCTGGTATGGCCGTCTGATGCCCGCCGCCAATGCCACCGAGGAACAGAAGGTCGCGGGCCAGCCATGGCCGATCGAACTGGTGACCCACCTGAAGGCTCCGGTCATCGGTCTTTACGGCGATATGGACACGGGTATTCCGAACGACACCGTCCACGCCATGAATGCGGCCCTTGGCGAGGCCGGACAGACCGCCAGCAGCATCACCCTGTTTGAAGGGGCGCAGCACGGCTTCCACGCTGACTATCGCCCGATGTTCAACCCGTCTGCGGCAGCCGAGGGCGAGCGCCGGATGCTGGCCCATTTCGAGGCCCTGCTCTGGAAGTAAGCCTGAAGCGATAAAGAAAAAGCCCGCCGCTCGGACTGAGCGGCGGGCTTCTTTTGTAGGTCAGACCCTTGGATCAGGCCTTTTCGTCGAGGTTGCCACCGACGGTTTCAGCCGCCGCATAGGCGCCGCCCGCTGCCGGACCCGAGCCCTTGGCGGCCACGACCACCATGGCGGCGCGCACGGTGCGGCCAAACAGGGCATAGCCCGGTTGCAGGGTCATCACGACAGTGCCACCCGGAACGGTGTCGGAGTGTTGCTCCATCATCGCCTGATGCAGGTGCGGGTCGAAGGCTTCGCCCGGCTCAGGTGCCACACGTACGAGGTTGTTCGAGGCAAAGGCCGACAGCAGCGACTTCTGCACCAGCTCAAGGCCGGTCACGAGGTTGGCGGTCGCACCTTCGGCATCCTTCGGCGCAGCCTGAAGGGCGCGCTCGAGGTTGTCGGAGACACCCAGCAGATCCTTGGCAAAGCGCTGGATTGCATAGGCGCGGGCATCGTTCACTTGGGTTTCGGCGCGGCGCTTGGTGTTCTCGGCATCTGCGGCAGCACGCAGGGCGCGGTCGCGCCATTCGTCACGTTCTGCCACGAGGGTGTCGATGACATCCATGCCGACTTCTTCGTCGCCTTCAGGAGCCTCTACGAATTCGAGGTCATCGGTCCCCTCGACAAGGTTGTCCTCGAATTTCTTTTCTTCGTTTTGGTCCGTCACGTTTCCTGTCCGTCCAGAATCCGGCCCAGCACCCGGGCGGTATAGTCCACCAGCGGAATGACACGGGCATAGTTCAGTCTTGCGGGTCCTATCACGCCTATCGCGCCAAGGACACGCTGTCTTCCCGACATATAGGGAGCCGCAATGACAGCGGAACCCGATAATGAAAATAGTCTCGTTTCCGCGCCAATGTAGATGCGCACACCCTGTGCCGCACCGACATCATCCAGCAGGCCGATCAGTTGCTCCTTCTGCTCCAGATCGTCGAAGAGCACGCGCACGCGCTCCAGATCCTCGGCGGCGCGGGCGTCCTGCAACAGATTGCCGCGGCCACGCACAATCAGGCTGCGGTCGCGCTCGCCCTGGCCTGTCCATGCGGCCAGACCCTGCTCGACCAGACGCGCGCCTGCCTCGTCCAGATCGCGGCGGGCGGCCTCCAGCTCGTTCTTCATCTCCTGCCGCGCATCGGCCAGCGGGCGACCGCGCAGGCGCTGGCTGAGGAAGTTTGAGGCTTCCTGCAGGGTCGAGGGCGTCACCCCTGCGCTCAGGTTCATAATGCGGTTCTCGACTGTGCCGTCATCGGCCACCAGAACCGCCAGCGCCTGATCGGCACCCAGTTTCACAAACTCGACGTGGCGCACGCCTGCCTCGCTGACGGGACTGGCGACAATGCCCGCACCGCCCGCAAGGCCTGACAGTATGGCCGAGGCGGCTTCCAGCGCCTCCTCGACATTGGCTCCGCGCCCTGCGCCGCCCATACCGCCAAGGCGCGCATCGATCTCGCGGCGTTCGTCCTGTCCCAGATCGCCCACCTCAAGCAGGCCGTCGACAAACAGGCGCAGGCCCGCGTGCGTCGGCGCGCGACCTGCCGAGGTGTGGGGCGAGGCCAGAAGGCCCGCCGCCGTCAGCTGGTGCATGGTATTGCGGATCGAGGCGGACGAAAGCGACACCCCACCCTTCTGGATGGTGTGCGAACCGACCGGCTCTCCGGTTTCGAGATAGGTCTCCACCACACGCCGGAAAATATCTCTGGCGCGGCTGTCCAGCGTGGCGAGACCCGGCGAAGGATGTAGCAGGCTCATCGTCTGTGGACCTTGAAATCTCTGTGCCGTGCATGGACGCGCGGCGACTTATTCAGGATAAGCAGTCAACTGCGCCGTGCAAGCCACGGCCGCCCCAGATTTTCCGAGGTAATCATCATGCGTCCTTCCGAACGCACTCCCGATCAACTGCGTAACGTCACGCTGGAAACGGGTGTGACCCGCTATGCCGAAGGTTCGTGCATGGTCAGCTTTGGCCATACCAAGGTGCTGGTCACCGCCTCGGTCGATGAAAAGGTGCCGGGCTGGATGCGCAACTCCGGCAAGGGCTGGGTGACGGCTGAATACGGCATGCTCCCGCGCGCCACCCACACCCGTGGCCGCCGCGAGGCCGCCGCTGGCAAACAGTCGGGCCGCACGCAGGAAATCCAGCGTCTGATCGGCCGCTCCTTGCGCGCCGTAGTGGACCTCGAAAAACTGGGCGAGCGCCAGATCGTCATCGACTGCGACGTCATTCAGGCCGATGGCGGCACCCGCACGGCCTCGATCACCGGTGCCTATGTGGCTCTGGCCATTGCGGTTAAGGGTCTGGTCGAGAAGGGCGTTATTGCCGAGAACCCGATCCTCGATCAGGTCGCGGCCGTGTCGTGCGGTATCTTCAACGACGTTGCGGTTCTGGACCTCGACTATGACGAGGATTCCACCGCCGAGGCCGACAGCAACTATGTGCTGACCGGTGATGGCAATATCGTCGAGATTCAAGCCACCGGCGAAAAGCGTGGGTTCAGCCGCGCCGAGTTCGACCAGCTGTTCGCGCTTGCCGAAAAGGGCTGCGCCGAGTTGTTCGCCCTGCAGAAGGCCGCTGTCGAAGCCGCCTGAGCCTAGGGTTTTCGGAACTCCGGTCGTCGCCTGACTGTTCAAGGTGGCGATCGGAGCTTCATCATGAAAATCTCAACGACCGCTATGGCTGCAGCCGCCGCGCTTGTGATGGCGGCCTGTAGCCAGCCCTCAGAGGCACCGCCCCCTGCCCCCGCAGAGCCCGTTGCCCCTGCAACGCCTACGGTTTCGGCAAACCCGAGCCTGAGCCCCGAGGGCCAGCCGCTTGAACAGGCCATCTCCTGTAGCGAAGAGCGCGGCGCAGCCACTGCCCAACGACTGGTCGAGCGATGCATCGCCGTCAGTCCGGCCACCCGCCCGCCGTGCAATGTCCAGAACCCCTGCGAAATGATCGAGAGCGAGATCAAGCGCGGCTGCGACATGTTCGGCGCGGGCGATACCAAACCCGCAGAGTGCGCCGCCTAACGGCTTGCGGCCTTTCTAGGGATAGCGCATCAAAAAAACCCCGCCGGACCAAGTCCGACGGGGTTCTTTTTGATCAGATGATCAGGTCTTAGTCGCGACGCGGACGACGCGGACCGCGATCGCCACCTTCACGCTTCGGACGGCCACCGGTGTCTTCCGACAGCGGGGCTTCGCCGCGCTCGGCGCGCTCGGCGTTGATCTTGTCCGTCAGGTCTTCACCCGTGGCTTGATCAACAACCTTCATCGACAGCTTGGTCTTGCCGCGGTCGTCGA
>JAEZHG010000007.1 GCA_023436945.1 Pseudomonadota bacterium
GGTCAGGGCAACGGCGGCGATCACACCGACAATACCGACCCAGAAGCTCAGTTCGATCACGATCCAGCGCAGCGAGCCCATACCCACACCAAGCGCACGCAGCGAGGCAAACTCCTTGATGTTGGCCATGATGGCACCGCGCAGCGTCTGCCAGGTAATGGCTACGCCGATGATGACGCCCAGAACCGCACAACCCAGAACGATGATGACCAGAATGCCTTCTTCAAACAGGGCCGTTGCGTTGGCATCCGCCAGTTGCTGGCGGGTCCAGACCTTCCACTGGCCCTTGCCCTGTTCGTCAAGTTGGGCGGCGACGATATCGGCGCGTGTGGGGTCTTTCAGCTTGATCATCAACGGGCCGACGCGCGGGCCGGTATCGGCCTGACCCAGCATGCGTAGGGTGTCACGGCTCATGACGATGGTTGGCTGCATCATGCTCGGATAACCGCGCAGAATGCCGACAACGGTGACGGTCTGGCCGTTATAAAGGGCCTTGTCGCCCAGCTTTACGCCCAGTTTGGCGAGGTTGGTCTCGTCCATCGCCACCGTAAAGGGTTGGCGAAGCGCATCGATCAGTTCGTCCGAGTAATCGACCGGAATAGTCACGGCACCCTCATGGGTGTCGAGAATCTGGGTCGAGACATAGTTCATTTTCGGCGCGCCCATCTTGGCGCGGTCGGCTTGTGACAGGGTCGGGTCAACGTTCTTGACCGACTGGAAGCTGCCACCAGCCATGTCGAAAGGCTGTACCTCCTCGACATCAGGATGGTTGTAAACCTGCGGGATAAAACGGCGCGGCACACCGGACGGCCCGCCAAACAGGCTCTTGGCACCCGGTTGCATGACGATCAGATCGGCACTCGAACGCTCGATCTGGGCGGTGAAGCCCTTGCCGATGCCCATGAACACACCGGTCATGGACAGCACGAGAAGCCCCGAAAGGGCCAGCGCCATGACGGCGGCCATATATCTTCGCCACTCGAAGAGCAGCGTGGACAGCGCAAGCGACATAAAAACTGACCCCTGTAATCTGAATACCGTTTTGGCCGCACTGGGGTCTAAGGCCAAGTTAAATCGAGGTAAGACTGTGGCTTCCCCTTCGCGGATAGCGGGATTAAGGCTGTAAGTCGCTGCTATCACTCGATAGTGGTCAGGATTTATGAAGAGGGACGAGGCGTGGTGCCTCTTTCCCGACATTCGAAGGGATCCCCCTATGTCGCTTCGCCGCAATATTACTTTCTCGGCCTCGATGGCCGTGATCGGCATGGCCATGGCTATGGCCAGCGTGCCGGCAGGCACCGCCCGTGCCGAAGAAGGTATGTGGACCTTTGACAACTTCCCGATCCAGACGGTGAACCAGGCCTATGGCACCCGTCTGGACCAGTCGTGGCTGGACCGTGTTCGTGAATCGGCTGTTCGCCTGCAAGGTTGCTCGGCATCGTTCGTGTCGGGCGAAGGCCTGATCCTGACCAACCACCACTGCGTTGTGTCCTGCATTCAGGACCTGTCGAACGCCCAGAACGACTATGTGAAGAACGGCTGGACGACCGCCACCCGTGAGGAAGAAAAGACCTGCCCGGGCCAGACCGCCGAGGTCTTGACCGAGATCGTCGATGTGACCGATCGCGTGCTGGGCGCAGGCGCTGGCCTGACCGGCGGCGAGTTCGTTCGTGCCCGCTCGGCAGAGATCGAGAAGATCCAGAAGGAGGCCTGCGGCGACGACACCAAGCGCACCTGTCAGGTGATCAGCTTCTATCGTGGCGGCCAGTACAAGCTCTACAAGTTCAAGAAATACGACGACGTCCGTCTGGTCTTCGCGCCAGAGTTCCAAGCCGCCTTCTTCGGTGGTGATCCGGACAATTTCAACTTCCCGCGCTATGCCCTCGATGCCGCCTTCCTGCGTGCCTATGAGGACGGCAAGCCGGTGTCCTCGCCGGTCCACCTGAAGTGGAACGCCGATGCGCCGAAGGAAGGCGATCCGGTCTTCGTCGCCGGTAACCCGGGCACCACCCAGCGCCTGCTGACCGTTTCGCAACTGTCGCAACTGCGCGACCAGCAACTGCCGATCACCCTGATCCAGTCGTCGGAACTGCGTGGCCGTCTGACCGAATACGCCACCACCTCCGAAGAGGCCCGCCGTGTTTCTGTGGACCCGATCTTCGGTTTGGAAAACAGCTTCAAGGTCTTCTACGGCCAGGTCGGTGCCCTGACCGATCCGAGCTTCTTCGGCAAGAAGGTTCAGGAAGAGCAGGAACTGCGCGCCCGCGTCGCTGCCGATCCGGCACTTGCCGAGCGCATCGGTGATCCGTGGGCCGAGATGGATGCAGTGGTCGCGACCCAGCGCCGTCTGTACCTGCCGTATCGCCAGCTCGAAGCCGCAGCAGGCCAGCGCTCGTCGCTCTATTCCTACGCCCGTTCGATCGTCCGCGCTTCGAAAGAACGCGCCAAGGCGGCTGACCAGCGCCGTGCTGGTTATTCGGATGCCGACATCGCCGCCATGGGCCGTCGTCTGTCGACCGAGGTGCCGATTGCCAATGACGTCGAGCGTATCGCGCTCAGCTTCTGGCTGACCAAGACCCGCGAATACCTGACCGCCGACCACCCGCAGGTGAAGGCCCTGATCGGTGCCGAAAATCCCGAGGAACTGGCAATCCGTCTGGTCGAGGGCACCCGTCTGGCCGATCCGGCCTTCCGCGCTCAAGCCCTGCAAATGACGCCGGAGCAGATCGCCGCTTCGGACGACGCCCTGCTGAAGTTCGTTCTGGCCAACGATGACGCTGCTCAAGCCATCCGCGCCCAGTACGAAGCCGAGGTGGCGGGTCCGTCGGGCCGCGCTGCTGAAAAGATCGCACAGGCCCGCTTCGCCGTTTACGGCACCAACCTGTATCCGGACGCGACCTTCTCGCTGCGTCTGTCCTACGGTTCGGTGAAGGGTTGGACCGAGGGTGACAAGACCATCACCCCGTTCACCAACATCGGTGGCCTCTATGACCGTCAGACCGGCGCATCGCCCTATGATGCCTCGGAGGCTTTCATGGCTGCGCGTGACCGCGTGAACAAGAACGCCGTCTATAACTTCGTCTCGACCAACGACATCATCGGCGGCAACTCCGGCTCGCCGGTGATCAACGCCCGTGGCGAAGTGATCGGCGCGGCGTTCGACGGCAACATCCACTCGCTGGGTGGCTCGTTCGGTTACGACGGTGAACTGAACCGCACCGTGACGGTCTCGACCTCGGCCATCACCGAGGCTCTGCGTACCGTTTACAACCAGCCGCACCTGCTGCGTGAACTGGGTGTGCGTCGTTAAGTCGTCGACATAACGTCAGAATGATGTGGAGGGGGTTGCCTTAGGCAGCCCCCTCTTGTCTTTTCAGGCGCAATTCAGAGGGACACCCTGCTATGCGCCATCTCGCTTTCTTTGCTTCTGCTGCAGTTCTCGCCTTCGCCGCATCGGCGACATCGGCTTCGGCCGAGGAAGGGATGTGGACCTACGACAACTTCCCTATCGCCAAAGCCAACCAGCAGCTTGGTACCAATATCAATCAGGGCTTCCTCGACCAGCTTCGTCTGTCGTCGGTCAAGTTTGGCGGTTGCTCTGCCGGTCTGATCTCGGGCGAGGGCCTGATCATGACCAACAACCACTGCGTCGCGACCTGCGTGGCCAACCTGTCGACCCCGCAGAAACAGTATGCCGAGACCGGCTTCCTGCCGCGTAGCCGCGAGGAAGAGCTGAAATGCCCGGGCGCGACGGCGGAAATCCTGACCGACATCTCGGATGTGACCGAGCGCGTGAACAAGGCCGCAGAGGGTCTCGACGGCCAGGCCTTCACCCGCGCCAAGGAAGCCGAAGCGGCCCGTATCGAAAGCGAAGCCTGCGGCAATGATCCGAAGATCCGCTGTCAGGTGGTCAGCCTGTATCGCGGTGGCCAGTTCAAGCTCTACAAGTTCCGCAAATACGACGATGTGCGTCTGGCATGGGCACCGGAAGACCGCGCGGCGACCTTCGGTGGTGACCTCGACAACTTCTCCTTCCCGCGCTTCGCCATCGATGCGGCCTTCGTGCGCGCCTATGAGGATGGCAAGCCTGCGGCCACGCCTGTCCACTTCAAATGGAATGCCGACCGTCCGGTCGAAGGCGAGCCGATCTTCCTGTCGGGCAATCCCGGCTCGACGCAGCGCCTGCTGACGCAGGCCCAGTTGATGACCATCCGTGACGTTGTCCTGCCTATGGACCAACTGATCGCGTCCGAACTGCGTGGCCGTCTGGTCCGCTATTCGGAAGAGGGCGAAGAGCAGGCCTTCATCGCGATGGACCCGATTGTCGGTATCGAGAACACCTATAAGCGCGGCCGTGGCCGTATGGCGGCGTTGATCGATCCGTCGTTCATGGCAGTTAAGGCTGATGCCGAGGCGGACTTCCGTCGTCGCTTTGAATCCAACCGTCGCCTGTCGCGCGGCCAGCCCAATCCTTGGGTGGCTCTGGAAGCCGTCCAGCCGGTCGCGCGCGAGCTCTATGCTCCGATGGCGCTGCTGGAAGGCGGCACGGGCATGGGCACCACCTCGGTGGCCGGTGGCTCGAACCTGTTCAGCTATGCACGCACTCTGGTACGTGCGGCGCAGGAGCGTGCCAAGCCGTCGGCAGAGCGCCTGCCGGAATATTCCGACAGCCGTCTTTCCGGCGTGCAGTCGCGCCTATTTGCCGAGCGTCCGACCTATCCGGAGCTGGAGCAAATCCGTCTGGAGTGGTGGCTGTCCAAGACCCGTGAATGGCTGACGGTCGATAGCCCGTACATGGCGGCCCTGCTGGGTAAGGAAAGTCCCGAGGCCCTGTCGGCCCGTCTGGTCGAAGGCTCCAAATTGGCTGATCCGGCCGTACGTCGCGCCCTGTGGGAAGGTGGCCTGGATGCAATCATGGCGTCGGATGATCCGATGATCCAATACGCCCTGCGCGTCGATGCCGATGCCCGCGCTATCCGCAGCGACTGGGAAAACCGCGTACAGGCCCCGACCGACAAGGCTTCGGAGCAACTGGCCAACGCCCGTTTCGCTGTCTATGGCGATGCAGTCTATCCGGACGCCACCGGTACGCTGCGCTTGACCTACGGTAAGATCGAAGGCTCGGACGTTCCGGGCCAGCGTTTCGGTGCGTTCACGACCTTTGCGGGTCTGTGGGACCGTGCGACGGGTGCCGAGCCGTTCGTTCTGACGCCGGGTCTGCAAGCCGCCAAGGATCGCATCGATCCGACGACCGTAATGAACATGACCGTTTCGACCGACACCATCGGTGGTTCGTCGGGTTCGCCGGTTGTGAATGCGCGCGGCGAGGTGATCGGTGCGAACTTCGACTCGACCGTGCTGAGCCAGCGCAACGCCTATGGCTATGACCGCAACACTAACCGCAGCGTGATCGTAACGACCCAGGCTGTGACGACGGCGCTTCGCGATGTCTATGGTCTGCACCATCTGCTGACTGAACTGGGCGTTCGCTAAACATGGCAAAACTGGAGTTCCGCAAGGCCAAAGAGGCTGACATCGGGACCCTGCACCGTCTGGTCGAGAGTGCCTATCGCGGTACCTCGGCCAAGGCGGGGTGGACACACGAGGCCGATCTTCTGGACGGGCAGCGCACCGATCCGGAAGAACTGGTCGCAATCGTCGCCGATAAGGACCAGTGGCTGACGCTGGCCTTTGACGGTGAGGATCTGGTCGGCTGTGTAAACGTGGTCAATCGCGGCGAGGGTCTGGGCTATCTGGGCATGCTGACGATTGATCCGCAGCGACAGGCCGCAGGCCTGGGCCGCCAGTTGATCGCAGAGGCGGAAACCCGCGCCGTTCAGGACTTCGGAGCCAAGGTGATGGAGATGACCGTCATCGCCCAGCGTCCCGAACTGATCGCCTATTACGAGCGACGGGGTTATGGCCTGATCGAGGAGACGCGGCCTTTCCCGCTCCACGATCCGCGCTTTGGCGAAGCGATACGCGATGATCTCTACTTTGTCGTCATGAAAAAGGCGCTGGTCTGAGACCAGCGCCTTGAGCGTTTTTAGTGATGTCGTAGGACCTTAGAGGTCCTGCATCTGCTTCTTGGCAGCCGAGAAATACTGCCAGCCAGTCCAGATGGTGGCGATAGCGGCCAGCCAGATCAGCACGTCAGCGAACAGTTGGAAGTGCTGCAGATATTCCAGCGGCAGGCCAAAGCCATCCCAGTTGCGGGCGAACAGTTGGCAACCCAGAGCGACCATCTGCAGGGTCGTCTTCCATTTGGCAGCCAGCGTCACCGGAAGGGTGATGCGGCCCGCCATCGTCTCGCGCAGGGCCGAGACGGCGAATTCGCGGAACAGGATCAGACCGCAAGGGATGATGATGCCTTGCACGGTGCCGGAGGTCAGCACACCGAGGATGGCACCGGTGACCAGAATCTTGTCTGCGATCGGGTCAAGAATGGCACCCCAGCGGGTTTCGGCATTCCAGCGGCGGGCCAGATAGCCGTCGATCCAGTCGGTCGAGGCGGCAATGACAAAGATCCAGAAGCCGGTACGATACATAGCGAACTGGTCGTCCGGCGTCAGCATCGGCGAGATGATCGGCCAGCCGCTCGTGGCACCTGCCAGCAGGATGAACATCACGATACCCGCAGCCAGACGAATGCCGGTCAGGATGTTGGGGATCGGGTTCACTTTATGTGTAGGAGCCATAGGTCTTTCCGTATCTAGACCGGAGTGTTTGCCATGGATTGCGGGCAGAAGCGAGGCCGTGTGCCCCGCTCCCCCGGTTAGACCAAAGGCTCGAAGCGGGGGGAGTCACCGGCGCGGGTCAGCACACCGTCGAAAATGCCAAAGTGCAGACCGACGAGTTTCAGTTCGCCAGCGGCTTCTTTCTCGGCGATCCACGGGAAGGTGCGCAGGTTTTCCAGCGACAGACGTACGCCAGCCTCTTCTGCCACACGCTCGGCCTGTTCGGCGGGGAAGTCCTCGATATAGCGGCGCACATAGGGAGCAGCTTGCTCGACCCAAGGCAGTACGAAGTCACGGCAGCTGTCTGGCGTACCGTTCAGCATGGCGTTGATGCCACCGCAGCCTGCGTGGCCCATGACCACGATCTGTTTGACGCCCAGAACATTGACGCCGAACTCCAGCGCAGCCGAGACGCCGTGCAGCTTGCCGTCCGGTTCGTAAGGCGGAACCAGATTGGCGACGTTGCGCACAACGAACAGTTCGCCGGGGGCCGTGTCGAAAATCAGGGCAGGGTCGGCGCGGCTGTCAGAACAGGCGACGATCAGTGTGTGGGGCTTTTGGCCTTTCTCGGCCAGTGCCTCGTATTCTGCTCGTTTCGAGGGCCAACGGTCCTCACGGAAGCGGCGGTAACCTTGGGTGAGCTTGGTAATCATGAAGCGGTTCCTTGCCGCACACGCGGGCACAGCACAATAAAAAAGCGTCGTCTCTAGCGATGGAAAAAGCCGTGAATACGCTCGGCCAGTGCCTGACTGATACCGTCCACCTTCACCAGATCGTCCACCGAGGCCCGCGAGACGCCCTTGGCCGAGCCAAAGGCGTGAAGCAAAGCCTTCTTGCGTCCCGGCCCGACGCCATCGATTTCGTCCAGCGGGTTTTTCTTGATGTCCTTGCTGCGACGCTTGGCATGGGCCCCGTTTGCAAAGCGGTGGGCCTCGTCGCGCAGGCGCTGGATATAATAGAGGGCAGGGGATTTGAGCGGCAGCATGAAGGGCGGCTTGCCCCGCATGAAGAAATGCTCCTTGCCTGCGTCGCGGTCCGGTCCCTTGGCCACACCCACGGCGGTGATGTCGGTCAGGCCGTATTCGTCCAGCATGGCCAGAACCTCGGCCAGTTGACCCGCGCCGCCGTCGATCAGCAGCAGGTCGGGGCGCTCGGTCTCCTCGCCCGCTTCCTCTTCCTTCACCAGACGGCCAAAGCGGCGACGCATGACCTCGCGCATCATGCCGTAGTCATCGCCGGGGGTAAGGTCTTCGCCGCGGATGTTAAACTTGCGGTACTGGTTCTTACGGAAGCCGTCGGGACCAGCGACGACCATGCCGCCCACGGCATTGGTGCCCTGAATGTGGGCGTTGTCGTAGATCTCGATCCTCTCTGGGCGGCTGTCCAGACCAAAAGCCTCACAGACATCGTCGAGGATTTTCGACTGGGCCGAGTTCTCGGCCAGCTTGCGGCCCAGCGCCTCACGGGCATTGGTCAAGGCGTGATCGACCAGACTGCGCTTGTTGCCGCGCTGTGGCAGGCTGATCTCGACCTTGTGGCCCGCCTTCATTGCAAAGGCCTCTTGCAGCAGTTCAAGCTCCAGCGGGCGTAGGTTGGACAGGATCAGGCGCGGGACCGGCTTGTCCTCATAGAACTGGGCGAGGAAGGCAGACAGGACGGTGCTCTCGTCGTCGCTGCGGTCGACGCGCGGGAAATAGGCGCGACCGCCCCAGTTCTGGCCAGCGCGATAGAAGAAGACCTGAACGCAGGCCTGTCCGCCATCGAGATAGACGGCGAACACATCGGCCTCGGCTACGCCGTCGGCATTGACCGAGGTTTCCATCGCAATGGCCGACAGAGCGCGGATGCGATCTCGCACGCGGGCGGCGTGTTCAAAATCCATCTCGTCAGAGGCCGCCTGCATCTCTTGAGACAGGCGGTTCAAGACTGCGCGGGACTTGCCACGCAGGAAGGCCTCGGCCTCGTTGACCAGTTCGCCATAGTCCTCAAGGCTGATCTCGCCGGTGCAGGGGGCCGAGCAGCGCTTGATCTGGTGAAGCATGCACGGGCGGGTGCGGCTCTCGTAAACGCTGTCGGTGCAGTTCCTGAGCAGGAAGGCTTTTTGCAGGGTGTTCAGCGTATTGTTCACCGCCCATGTGGAGGCGAACGGGCCGAAGTAGTCGC
>JAEZHG010000021.1 GCA_023436945.1 Pseudomonadota bacterium
GTCGTTGACCGACTTGAAGTGGTCGAGGTCGATGATCAGCACCGCAATCGGCTCGCCGCCATGGTTGGCGCGCCCGATCAGTGACTGTAGCTGCCCCGCCATGTAGCGACGGTTATGCAGACCCGTCAGGGCATCGGTCACAGCCGCTTCCAGATTGCGCTCCAGACGCTCTCTCAGGAAGTCGGTGTACCGCTTGCGCATGACCTGAGTGATCACACGCACAGCCAGCTCTTCGGGGTCCAGCGGGGTGCTGATGATGTCGTTGGCACCCAGTTCCAGTGCCTTCACCAGTCGCTGGCGCTCTTTCAGGTCCACAATGGCCAATATGGGCAGCGAGCGTGTTGCCTCGCGGGCCCTAAGGTGCGCCACCAGCCTTAGACCATCAAACGCCGGATTGGCCGCATTGACGATCAGCAGATCAATCGCGCCCAGCGCGGCCGCCTCGGCTGCATCCTGCATATTAGCCAGCACCGGACGGTGCGACTTGGACAGTTCCGACATCAGCAGATCGCATTTGGCCGAAGGCTCGTCCACGACCAGAATACGCCCGCCAGTCCCGCGAAGTCGCTCGATCGCCGCCCCGCCCATACCGTAGCGGCGGCCGCTTTCTTCGCGTTCACGCAGTTCGTCGACCATGATCTTCAGGCGCGTCAGGCTGCGCACCCGCGCCATCAGTATCAGATCGTCGTAGGGCTTGCTGAGGAAGTCGTCCGCGCCGGCCTCGAGCCCGCGAATGCGGTCCTCGCGTCCATCCAGTGCCGTGACCAGCACCACAGGGATGTGGCGCGTCAAAGGATCGTCTTTCAAGCGACGGCAGGTCTCGAACCCGTCCATAACCGGCATCATGACGTCCAGAAGGATCAGATCGGGTTGTTCGGCACGCGCAATCTCGATGGCAGTCGCGCCATCGCTACAGGTCGCCACATCGAAATATTCAATGGTCAGCTTGGCTTCGAGCAAGCGGACATTGGTATCGACATCATCGACGACGAGAATACGCGCACTCATTAAGGGTCACCCTAAATGTTTGCGTACCGTGTCGAGGAATGTCGAAACGGATATCGGTTTGGAGATATACGCCTCACAGCCACCCTGACGGATACGCTCTTCGTCGCCCTTCATAGCAAAGGCTGTGACCGCAATTACAGGGATATTACTTAGTTCATCGTCTTCTTTGATCCATTTCGTGACTTCCAGCCCCGAAATCTCGGGCAGCTGGATATCCATAAGGATCAAATCCGGACGGTGTGCGCGGGCGAGCTGCAGCGCTTGCATACCCTCTCGGGTCTGCAAGGTATCGTATCCCTGAGATTCGAGAAGATCATGAAAAAGCTTCATGTTCAGCTCGTTATCCTCGACGATGAGGACGGTCTTGGACATGTGCCACCTGGCGCTCATACAAAGGCCCGCAAAACCGGCAACACACCGGAGCCTTCGGGTATACTCTGCACCCACCATTCTTAAGCCGACGTGAAGTTCAAAGATCAGGAGTTTAAAATCTGAGTTTTCAGTCGCTTTGCCGTGATTGCCTGGCGTCCAACGCCGAACCGCAGCGCCAATGTGGGGCCTGCGGCTCCCGGCGCGTGGTCAATCACGCTGAACTCGGCACGCTTTCGCTGGCCCATCTGGACTGCGATGCCTTCTATGCCTCGGTCGAAAAACGGGACCGGCCAGAGTTGCGCGACAAACCCGTTATCGTCGGCGGCGGAAAGCGCGGAGTTGTCTCCACCGCCTGCTATGTGGCGCGCCTCTATGGTGTGGGCAGCGCCATGCCGATGTTCAAAGCGCTCAAGGCCTGCCCCGAGGCCGTGGTCATCAAGCCCAACTTTGCCAAATACCAGCACGAAAGCGCCCGCATATTCGGCGCGGTCGAGGCCCTGACCCCGCTGGTGCAGACCCTGTCTCTGGACGAGGCCTGGATCGACCTGTCCGGCACCGAGCGACTAAACGGCGGCCCTGCGGCCTACCAGTTGATGCGGCTCCAGAAATGGATCGAGGAAGAGGTCGGCCTGACGGTTTCCATCGGTCTGGCCCCCAACCGTTTCCTCGCCAAGATCGCCTCGGAACTGGACAAGCCACGCGGATTTTCGGTGATCGGCAAGGCCGAGGCGAAAGAGCTTCTGGCCCCGCGCCCTGTCACCATCCTGCCCGGTGTCGGCAAGGTGTTTGGTGCGACCCTGCGCTCCGACGGCTTTGCCACGGTCGGTGATCTGGCCAATGCCGATGTGAAGGACCTGATCCGCCGCTATGGCGAAAGCGGCCTCAGGCTGCACGAGCTCAGCCACGCCCGCGACAGCCGCCCCGTCAATCCCGAGCATGACCGACGCGGTATGAGCGCCGAGACCACCTTCATGGAGGACCTGTCCTCCAAAGAGGCGTTAGAGGCCGAGCTTTGGCCCCTGTGCGAGAAGCTGGCCGCCAAAGCCCGCCGTGACGGTCTGGCCAGCCGCGTTATCGTGCTGAAGCTGCGCCGGACAGACTTCAAGATTCTGACCCGCCGTATCACCCTGCCCGATCCGGTGCAGACCGCCCGCGCCCTGTTCAACGCGGGCCGCGAACTGCTGAAACCCGAGCTAGGCATCCCCTATCGCCTGATTGGCATCGGCATGGCCGATGTGGTGGATGCACAGGATGCGCCTTCAGGCCTGTTCCAGACCACCGAGACACGCGACCTGAAAACCGAGACGGCTATCGACGCGCTGAGGGCCAAGTTCGGCTCTGGCGCGGTGATCGCCGGACGTGCTCTGAAAAAGCCCGATCAAACCCCGTAACCGAACGACGTAACGGGGGCAGACAGACGCCCCGCAATCGCGCTAAACCCCCATCACCCCCTCATCAAGGAGACTGATATGAGCATCGAAGCCCGCCTTAGCGAACTTGGCATCACCCTGCCGGAACCGGCCAAGCCGGTGGCCTCCTATGTCTCCTACGTCCAGTCGGGCAGCACCCTGACCATCTCGGGCCAACTGTCGAACGACGTGAACGGCGGCATCAAGGGCACCGTCGGCGTCGACGTTTCGCCAGAAGACGCCCAGAAGGCTGCGCGCCTTTGCGGCTTGAACCTGATCGCCCAGATCAAGGCCGCTGTCGGTGGCGATCTGGACCGCGTGGTCCGCATCGTGAAGCTCGGCGGTTTTGTGCAGGCTGGTCCTGACTTTGAAGCCATTCCGGCTGTCATCAACGGCTGCTCGGACCTGATGGTCGAAGTCTTCGGCGACGCTGGCAAGCACGCCCGCTCGGCTGTCGGCGTCTATAAGCTGCCGCTCGGCTTTGCTGTGGAAGTTGACGCTATCGTCGAGGTCCGTTGAGCCTGAAACTACAGGTCCATAACGGGGTCGCCGCTGTCGGGCGCGAGGCATGGGATGCTATCGCGCAACCGACCGGCGACCCTTTTGTTTGCTACGAATTTCTGGACGCCTGCGAGGCATCCGGCAGTGCCGTGCCTGAACAGGGCTGGGCCGCCCGCCACCTCAGCCTGCATGACGAAAACAACCGCCTGATCGGCCTGATGCCCCTCTATATGAAGGGCCACAGTCAGGGCGAGTACGTCTTTGACCACTCATGGGCCGATGCCTATCAGCGCGCCGGTGGCCGTTATTACCCCAAGCTTCTCGGGGCCGTCCCCTTTACCCCCGCCACAGGCCCGCGCCTTCTGGTGGCCGAGGGTGCCGATCCGCATCAGGTCTATGATGGCCTGCTACAGGGCGCCGTCACCCTGTGCGAGCAGATGGGCCTTTCGTCGGTCCACATCAACTTTCCGCCTGAAACCGAATGGAAGGCGATGGCCAATCACGGCCTGATGCCGCGCCAGGACATCCAGTACATCTGGCGCAATCAGGGCTGGACCAGCTTTGACGACTTCCTCGGCGCGCTTTCGACCAACCGCCGCAAGTCGATCCGGCGCGAACGGCGAGAGGCCCAGGAAGGTGTCGATATCCGCGTCCTGACCGGCGATGATCTAGAGGAATCCCACTGGGATGCCTTCTTCGCCTTCTATCTGGATACCGGCAGCCGCAAATGGGGACGCCCCTATCTGACGCGCGATTTCTTCAGCCGCATCCACGCCACCATGGCCGACCGGATCGCGCTTGTGATGGCCTTTATGGATGGCGAGCCTGTCGCGGGCGCGCTGAACTTTATTGGCCGCGATGCCCTCTATGGCCGCCAGTGGGGCACGTTGATCGACAAGCCCTTCCTGCATTTCGAGCTGTGCTACTATCAAGCCATCGAGTTTGCCCTGAAACACGGTCTCTCGCGGGTCGAGGCAGGCGCGCAGGGCGATCACAAGATCGCGCGCGGATACCTGCCCTCGCTCGTCTATTCTGCCCATTATATTGCCGATCCGGCGCTGGCTGGCCCCGTCGCCCGCTACCTGGACCAGGAACGTCCCGCCATCGAGGCCGAGTGCCGTTCGATGTTGGCCGAACTCTCGCCGTTCAAGGACAAATCCGTCGCGTAACACAGTGTCGCAAGGCGGAACCGGATGCACAGCCACACGCTATTTAAGCATCAGGCCCGCCTCCCCGCGGGCGCAGGTTTTTTGAGGGACACTCACATGACTGACCAACGCATCGAAGGCACGCTCGACCAAGCCGAAGGCAAGATCAAATCGGGCCTCGGCAACCTCACCGGCGACACCAAGCTGAAGGTTGAAGGCGCAGCCAAGGAAGCTGGCGGTCGCGCCAAGGCTGCCTATGGCCGCGTGATCGACGGTCTGGACGGCATTGCCGACAAGGCTCCGGCTGATATCCGCGAACCGTCCAAGCGCGTTCTGGACTTTGCCCGTGACAAGCCGCTGCTGACCACCGGCCTGCTGGCAGGTGCGGCTGTGCTGCTCAGCGGTCTGGGCCGCAAGCGCTAAGCGTTAGCCCCCAAAAGCATCAAGCCGGACTGAACGCGCGTTCAGTCCGGCTTTTTGTTATCTGAAGCTCAGGGTCTTTCGCGGATAGGACGGGTGCTGGTATCGCCCGCCTCGATCATCGTGCGGGTCAGTTCGGCCCATTCCAAAAGCCTCGGGTCTGACTGCACCTCATCGCCCAACAGAGCCAGACGCTGGCGCGCACCGTCAAAGTCACCGGCCTGTCGCTGAACATTGGCAATCGAGAGCTGATAGAACGGCCAGTTGCCGTCCTCTTCGAGATCTTCGCGCTTCAGCCCGCTATCCATCGCCTCGATCAGTTCGGCGGCATAACGGCTATAGGTGGCAGGATCCTCTTCTACCTGCCATGTTGATTGCAGCAGCATCCAGACATGGCCTTCGGGCTTTTGCTCGCTCGTCTTTCTCAGCACGAAATCCAGAACATAATATGAGACTTCGTTCTGGATGGCCTTGTATTCCGGCGTCAGAACAAGGGCGTTCAGAACCGCTTTCTGCTCGGCGCTATACTCATCCTCTACGACCGGAAGCCTCGTGACCGGACATTGCGGTATGGGCATCGGGAATGTCCATGACCCCACCGGTTTTCCATCCATGTGGAACCCCCAGGTCGAGTGCGACATGGTGGTCACGAAGTCGAACTTCTCCCCGTCCAGCGGGCATTCTACCTTGATAACGTGCGGCAAGCCCGCAAACGCAGGTGCCGCCAGCCCCGCCGAAATAACCCCTGCCAGCAGGATCGCCTTGATCATCTTCCCATCCCTCAATGGTCAAGATTGTAGTCATACACGGCGTTCGACAGAGCCAAAGCCCTTAATGCAGGCGTGCAAACAACGCGCACTCAGCCTTGATCGGCCGCCAGCGAAAACAGACGTTTGATTTCGGCATCAACACTGTCTGCATCGCTGAGCTGCACCACAGAAGTCAGCCTCTCGGACCAGCTTTCTTTTCGGGCGGGCAATGACAACCGGCTTGAGAGCTCTGGATCAAGCTTTAGCCCGAGGATTGCACCTCCCCCTTTCACCGGACGCATGGCCGCAAACTGAACCTTGCGGGAAAAGGCCGTGTAGGTCTTTCGCTGGCCGATGGTGACATCGGAAACCGTTGCGGCCAGCGCCTCCACAGCTTCCAGAACCGCCCGCGATCCGGCCTCGCTCCACAGAGTCTCGCGCAATGCATCAGGCTCGTCCCAGCCTGACGCGGTCTGAGGAAATGCCGCATCCAGTATCATCGAGCCATAGTTCTGGCCGATACCATACTCGGTCTTCAGCCAGTTCAATCGGGCGCGTGGTTTGGTTTCAGGACATTGCCGCGCGATCTCTACCCAAGCTTCGAGCGTGCGCCCCGTCTTGGCTTCCAGACCCGCACGCACGCAAGCAAACCATTTACGCTGTCGCTCGGTCAGTCCGTCACTCATGGCTCACCTCTCATGAACGGATGAAGAGTGCGCCTAAAACCACCAAAAACAAAGGCCCGCTCCGGTGTTGGAGCGGGCCTTGTCTTATTGGAAGAAAAGCAGGCTTTAAGCCGTTTCTTCTTCCTCTTCCTTGGCCGCAGAGCCACGGTTTTCGGTGATGTCGAAGACGATCTTGCCGTCCTTCAGCTCCACCTTCACGTGACCACCGCGCGTCAGACGACCGAACAGGATGTCGTCGGCCAGCGGCTTCTTGATGTGCTCTTGAATGACGCGGCCCAGCGGGCGTGCGCCATAGAGTTCGTCGAAGCCGTTCTTGGCCAGCCAGTCGGCGGCGTCGTCGGTCAGTTCGATGGTGATGTTGCGATCGGCCAACTGGGCTTCCAGTTGGATGACGAACTTGTTCACCACCTCGCGGATGGTCTCCGGTGCCAGCGGCTTGAAGCTGACCACCGCATCCAGACGGTTGCGGAACTCCGGCGTGAACAGACGCTGGATAGCCTTCTCGTCCTCGCCCGTCACCTTGGTGCGACCGAAACCGATGGCGTTGCGGGCATTGTCTGCCGCACCGGCATTGGTGGTCATGATCAAGATCACATTGCGGAAGTCGATCTTCTTGCCGACAGCGTCCGTCAGGGTGCCGTTGTCCATCACCTGCAACAGGATGTTGTAGATGTCGGGGTGGGCCTTCTCGATCTCGTCCAGCAGCACGACCGAGTGCGGGTGCTGGTCGACAGCATCGGTCAGCAGACCGCCCTGATCGTGACCGACATAGCCCGGAGGCGCACCGATCAGACGGCTGACCGTGTGGCGCTCCATATATTCGGACATGTCGAAACGCTGCATCTCGACACCGAGGGTCGCTGCCAGTTGCTTGGCCACCTCGGTCTTGCCAACGCCAGTCGGGCCCGCGAACAGAAACGAACCGATCGGCTTGTTCTGATCGCGCAGACCCGCACGGGCCAGCTTCATCGCCGCCGACACCTGATCGATAGCCTCGTCCTGACCATAGACCACACGCTTCAGGTCGCTGACCAGTTCGCGCAGGGCCTCGGTATCGGACTTGGAAACCGACTTCGGCGGGATGCGGGCCATCTTGGCCACGACAGCCTCAATGTCCTTGGTGCCGAGCGTTTTCTTGCGCTTGGATTCAGCCAGCAGCATCTGCGAGGCACCGGCCTCGTCGATCACGTCGATGGCCTTGTCCGGAAGTTTGCGGTCGGTGATGTAGCGGGCCGATAGCTCGACCGCCGCACGGATCGCACCGTCGGTGAAGCGCAGCTTGTGGTGCTCCTCATAGGTCGATTTCAGACCCTTGAGGATGCGGATAGTGTCATCCACCGTCGGCTCGTTCACGTCGATCTTCTGGAAGCGACGCACCAGAGCGCGGTCCTTCTCGAAGTGCTGACGGTATTCCTTATAGGTGGTCGAACCCATGCAGCGCAGGTTGCCCGCAGCCAGTGCCGGCTTGAGCAGGTTCGACGCATCCATCGCGCCGCCGCTGGTGGCACCCGCGCCGATGACAGTGTGGATTTCGTCGATGAACAGAACCGCATTGTCGTGGTTCTCAAGCTCTCTGACGACCTGCTTCAGACGCTCTTCAAAGTCACCGCGGTAACGGGTGCCCGCCAGAAGCGAGCCCATATCCAGCGAGAAGATGGTCGCGCCCTTCAGCACGTCCGGCACCTCGCCCGCCTCGATCTTGCGGGCCAGACCTTCTGCGATGGCCGTCTTGCCAACGCCCGGATCACCGACCAGCAGCGGGTTGTTCTTGGTGCGGCGGCACAGGATCTGGATCGAACGGTCCACCTCGGCCTGACGACCGATCAGCGGATCGATACGGCCTTCGCGCGCCTTTTCGTTCAGATTGACGCAATAGGCATCCAGAGCTTCGCTGCCCTGTTTGACGACGCTGTTTTCCTCGCCTTCCTCAAGGCTGACACCGCGTGACGGGCGTGCCTCGCTGGAGCCCGGCTTCTTGCCGATGCCGTGGGCGATGTAGTTCACCGCGTCATAGCGGGTCATTTCCTGCTGCTGCAGGAAGTAGGCGGCGTGGCTCTCGCGCTCGGAGAAGATCGCCACCAGCACGTTCGCGCCGGAGACCTCCTCGCGGCCGGATGACTGGACGTGGATCACCGCGCGCTGGATCACGCGCTGGAAGCCTGCCGTCGGCTTGGCGTCGTCGCCATCGGCCGTGGCCAGTGCCGCCAAATCGTTATCGACATAGAGGGTAAGTTCGGCCTTCAACGTCTTCAGATCGACGTTGCAGGCCTCCATGACACCCGATGCATCCGGATCGTCGATGAGTGCCAGAAGCAGATGCTCCAGAGTGGCATACTCGTGACGACGCTGGTTCGCGTAGCTAACCGCGCGATGCAGTGTCTCTTCGAGAGGACGCGAAAATGACGGCATGAAAGGCTCCTCTCTAATCCTTTTCCATGGTGCACTGTAGCGGGTGCTGGTGACGGCGCGCGGTTTCCAGAACCTGGGCCACCTTGGTCTCGGCGACCTCGTAGGTGTAAACCCCGCACACTCCGACCCCATACTGGTGAACATGCAGCATGATGCGGGTCGCATCCTCGCGGTTCTTCTGGAAGAACCGCTCCAGCACATAGACGACGAATTCCATTGGCGTGTAGTCGTCATTCAGGATCAGCACTCGATAGAGCGAGGGCCGCTGAATCTTCGGCTTTGTTTCGGTGACAACCGCGGCACCTGCGCCGCCTTCTTGTTCACCTGGCCGTCTGGTTGGCATTCGAAGTCCGTCTGTTAAGCGTTCTACTAAGAGATAGGTGATGATGACGCGATTTGAAGCGCCGTCGAGTCATAGCGACGCCAAACCCGACATCTGAACAAAGATTCACGGGACAGTAGGTTGCCACACGGGCACCTTAAGTTTCCTTACCGTGCATCAAAGGGGTCATACGCGGTGCTGGTTGCCCTCATCTTTGCCGCCGCTCTACAGGCAGAATACGACCCGTCACAGGCTGCGGATTTAAAGGCAGAGTTGCTTCAGGCCGACCGCCAGCTGTTCAGCCTGATGTTCGACCAGTGCGACGCCCCTTCCCTGACTGCGCTGGTGACGCCGGACATCGAGTTCTATCACGACAAGGGTGGTGCCAGCCGTGGGCGGGACCGCTTCATCGCCGACTATGAACAGGGCTGCCGCGCCCGTCAGGCCCCCGATGCATGGCGCAGCCGCAGGCATCTGGTCAGCGAGAGTTTTCAGGTCAGTCCAATCCCTGGCACCGGAGCCATCACCGAGGGAACGCACCTTTTCTACGAGCGTCAGGGCGACGGTCCGGAAACTCTAGTCGGACAGGCCAGCTTTGCCATCCTGTGGACCCGCGTCCAAGGCGGCCCATGGCAGATGTCTCGTGCCTTCAGCATCGACCACCGCGCCGCGAGCGCTGACTAGACCGGAAAAAGAAAAGGCCCCGACGCGCGAACGTCGGAGCCTTTAATCTAGTCGGCGCTATGGGAGGTTAGCGAACCGACTGGAAACCTTGAACGGTCGCGGTGACGCGCTCGTTGATCGGCTTGAAGCAGTCCTTCATCGAAGCCGTCAGGATCTCGTTGGTCTTGGCGAACTGGGCCAGATAGGCCTCGGCCGACGACTTGGCCCACGAGGTTTGCAGCTCAAGCAGTTCCTGAACCGAGCGAGCCTGGGTCATCGACTGGACAGCCGAAACATTGTCTTCCCAGCTCTTCTTGGTGAAGGCGACAGCTTCCTTCGACAGGGCTTCAGCGCCCTTCTGGGCAGCAGCAGCGCTCTCGACCACAGCTTCAAGGTTCTTCTTGCCGTGGGCGTTCAGCTCGGTCAGCGACGCGACAGACTTGTCTACACCTTCACGGAAAGCCTTGGTGCCGGCTTCCTGGATCGACTCTACCTGAGCCTTGGCCTTGGCAGTGGTTTGTTCGACGGTTTTCTTCACGGTCTCGGCGGCATCGGTCATTTTTGTCATCCTAAGCGTTGTTGAGGGGAAACACGCAAAAGCACTGGACAGGGCAAATGCGAGCACACGCTCTGATTGCGACCCATGATATATTACGCACATGCAGCAAAAACAAGGTTCTTTTTGTGCAGTGCAACATTTTCTCGCCAGCCCTATAAAAATCTTGCGATCAAATGCGCGTTGACAGGTTGTTAACCGCAGTGAAACTCCTGAATGTGATGCTTAAGGCTAACAACCGGACGTAACGCGGTTCGCCGCTTTCGCGCCATAGTGAGAGGCTTAGTAGTTGCCGATGCCCATTAAAGCCCTACGCAAACCTGTGCTTGCTGGTGTTCTGGTCACGGGTCTCGCCCTCATACCTACGATCGGACAGCAGGCACCGGTCGCCCAGTCGGGCGACTCCAGCAAGTATGCCGCGGTGGTTCTGGACGCCTCTACCGGTGAGGTTCTGTTCTCGCGCTTCGCGGACGAGCGCCGCTTCCCGGCCTCCATCACCAAGGTGATGACCCTCTATCTGGTGTTCGAAGCGCTTGAGAGCGGCGATGTCAAACTCTCCGACACCCTGACAGTTTCACCTCGCGCTGCAGCACAGCCGCCGTCGAAACTGGGTCTTGCCGCAGGCCAGACCATCAGCCTCGACAACGCCATGCGTGCCACAGCTGTTCGCAGTGCCAACGACATGGCCGTGGTCCTTGCCGAAACCATCGGCGGTTCGGAAAGCCGCTTCATCGACAAGATGAACGCCAAGGCCCGCGAACTGGGCATGAACCATACCCGCTTTACCACGCCGCACGGCCTGCCCGACATGCGTCAGGCCACCACGGCCAATGATCTGGGCATTCTCAGCCGCGCCGTGATGCGCGACTATCCGCAGTATTACCGCTACCTCGGCCTGCATGACTGGCAGTTCAACGGTCGCGACTATCGCAACACCAACGGCCTGTTGGCGACTCTGAATGGCTACGACGGCATCAAGACCGGCTTTACCAATGCCTCGGGCTACAACCTGTCGGCGTCGGCGGTTCGCAACAACAAGCGCCTGATCACCATCGTTATGGGTGGTCGCTCGACCGCCAGCCGTAACGCCCACGTGGCCGAACTGATGGATACCGGTTTCGAGGTCCAGAACCGCCGCGCCCGTGGCGAGCGTATTCAGGTGGCGCAGGCCTTCTTTGAAGAGCGTGGCTTCGGCATTCCTTCGCCGACGGCCCCTGTCGCCTATGCTTCGGCGACGACCGAAGGCCGCCCCTACACTTCTTCGGACGTCGCTCTGGTATCGGCTCCGGCAACGCGTGATACGCCGACCGAGATCACACCGGCCCCTTCTGCCCGACGCAACGCCGCCCGCGCAACTCCGGCTCCTGCGGCTCCCGCCGGCCGCTGGTCGGTTCAGGTCGGTGCTTTCCGCGACGAGACCGTGGCACGCAACTGGCTGACCGAAGTCAACCGCCGTTTCCGCAGCGAGTTCACCGGCGCAGAACAAACCATTCAGACCGCTGACGGTGGCTGGTTCCGCTCGCGCTTTACCGGCCTGACCGAAGAGAAGGCCAATACGGCCTGCGAGACGCTGGCCGCCCGCCGCGTCACCTGCATGGTCATTCGCCCGAACTAAGGCATTCGAAGACCCAAAAACAAAGGCATCGGAGCGATCCGGTGCCTTTTCTTTTAGCGCCCCGATCTGACGCGCTTGAGGTTGATCCCGAGCATCAGCCCATAGCTCAGGGCCGAAACCACCGTAACGATCAGCCAGCACTGGAAGGTCGTCATCCGGCTGTCGGAAAAGCCGTCCAGTACAATCGCCGTCAACGGCACCAGAATGGTCTGGGCAAGAACCACGCCCATCACCATCGGACGCAGCGAAACGCCCTCGCCTTTGGAAACGGCAAAACTAGCCGCGATCATCGCGATCAGGCTGGTCATCACCGAGAACACAACCGCCGTCGCCAACAACGACCAGACCGAGCCGAACATGACGCCTTCCAGCGCCATATCCGCCAGCCACAGCGCCAGCAGCGAGCACAGCGTCCGTTTAAAAAATCCCACAGCCGCCCCTTGGCCTAGATAGAGTCTTGGAAGTTGCCCCACGCATCCTCTAGGCTCCATCGCAGATCAGTTCGGAGAAATCCATGAGCCTGCATGGCACCTACGACCCGCAAAACGTCTTCGCCAAAATCCTGCGCGGTGAAATCCCCGGTGTTCCGGTGTGGGAAGACGACCAAGTCTATGTGTTTATGGATGCTTTCCCGCAAAGCGAAGGCCACACCCTGGTCATCTCCAAAACCTCGACGGCGCGCAATATTCTGGAGATGGAGGCCGCAGATCTGGCCACTGTCACCGCCGCTGTCCAGCGCACCGCCCGCGCCATCGAAAAGGCCCTGTCGCCTGATGGCCTGATCGTGACCCAGTTCAATGGCGCACCTGCAGGCCAAACGGTCTTCCATCTGCACTTCCACATCATTCCGCGTTGGGAAAACAAGAGCATGGCGGGCCACGGCCAGTCCGGCATGGCTGATCCGGCAGAGCTGAAAGCCACGGCAGATCGCATCCGCGCGGCTTTGGACTGACACTCGCGCCTTAAATCGTCACAATCCCATCGGCCCGCTCTTGCCTCGGAGAGATTCCGTAAGCATAAGACGGGCCGCGCCGGATTAGCACAGCGGTAGTGCAGCGGTTTTGTAAACCGAAGGTCGGGGGTTCGATCCCCTCATCCGGCACCATCTCCCCGATTTCATAACTTATTGAAAAGCAGCGTCCGGGATGGGCGCGGCAAGGGAAACACCATGCCCTTCATCACCTTCGTCCAACCCGATGGCAGCGAACAGCTGGTGGATGCCGACAGCGGCGCCAACATGATGGCCTATGCCACCCGCGACGGCGTTCCCGGCATCGAGGCCGAATGCGGTGGCAGCATGTCCTGTGGCACCTGCCACGTGCATATCCAACCCGAGTGGCAAGCTATCGTCGGCCCCGCCTCCGATATGGAAGCCGGAATGCTCGACTGGCGCGATACTTACGACCCCGCAGCCTCGCGTCTGTCGTGCCAAATCATCCTGACCGAAGCCATGGACGGCATGAAAGTCAGCGTGCCTACTGAGGACTAGGATTCAACGAGCCTTCAGGCGACTGCCGCCGACTTGATCGGGGCCTCGGCATCAGCGAGCACGGCGGCGTTTACGGCGGTGCCCTTGGCGATCATCTGCTTGCCGAACATGAAGGGTTGAGGCGCGTTGATGGCTTCGACGCAGACGATCTTGTCGCCGCACAGATGGAAGACGGCGAAGCTGCCGCTGTTCACATCTCCACGCACAACTTGAGCATCGGCATTAAACGGCAAGCCCGCGATCTGGAGCTTGGCGTCGTACTGGTCGGACCAGAACCACGGCACCTCTGGTGCAGGCTGGGCGCGGCCCGTAATGGCGGATGCCACCTGTTTGGCCTGTTCCAGAGCGTTGGGCACGCTCTCCAGACGGTGCAGGATGTGGTCATAGTGGGCCAACGGGCGGCGCGTGACATCGCCCACCGCAAAGACCGCCGGATCGGAGGTGCGGGCCTCGGCATCGACGATAATACCATCCGCGCAATCCAGCCCCGCATTGCGCGCCAGTTCATCCGTCGCCAAGGCACCAATGCCGACAAGAACGGCGTCGGCTTCAATCACCTCACCATCGCCAAGGGTTACAGACTTGGCCGATACCGCCGTGACCTCGACATTGGTTCTGATCTGGACACCACGGCTGGTGTGAAGTCCCGTATAGAAATCAGACAGGGTCTTGGACGCCACGCGCTGCAGCACGCGATCCATCCGCTCCAGCACCACAGCCTCTGCGCCCAGAGCCCGCGCCGAAGCCGCCGCCTCAAGCCCGACATAGCCGCCGCCGACAACAATCAGCTTGCGCCCCTCGCCCAATGCCGACTTCAGGCGCTCTGCATCCACAGTGGTGCGAAGTTCCAGCAGGCCGTCATCGTCACCACCCGCAACGGGCAGACGGCGCGCGTGCGAGCCTGTGGCAATGACCAGATGGTCATAGGTTTCCACTGCACCATCGCTGAAGCTCACGGTCTTGGAGTCGCGGGCGATAGAGGTCGCCGTCACACCAAGGCGCAGATCGATCCCGTTCTCGCCATAGAACTCGTCGGATTTCAGTTGCAGCGATTGGGCATCGGCCTCGCCTTTCAGCCAAGCCTTGGACAGCGGCGGGCGCTGGTA
>JAEZHG010000030.1 GCA_023436945.1 Pseudomonadota bacterium
GTCCTGTACCAACTGAAGCGTGTCTATGATTACAAGGTGCGCGGTGTGCGTTGCGTTGATATCGCCGCCATCGTCTGCCTCGCGGCGCTGATCTTCTCGGTTTACATCGTCAAGACCGCTGCGGCCCGCGAAAGCACCGAGATCAGCCGTATCGAGAGCGAAATCCGCGAGAACGGCGAGCGCGTGCGTCTGCTGCGCGCAGAGGCGACCCGCCTTGAGCAACCGGCTCGTCTGGAAGCGCTGGCCGCACAGGCTGGTCTGGCTCCTGTCGAGGTGAAGAAACAGGCCGATGTTGACGGTCTGGCCGAAATCGCTGCGGCCCATCAGCCCGCGCCCAAGGCTCCGGCTCCTGTCGCTGCCGAGGCTGCACCTGTTGCGGCTCCGGCTGCCCCTGTCTCGCAAGGTGAAGTGCAATGAGCGTTCACGACCATCGCGATATGGGTTGGCGCCGTCCGGCCCCGGGTATTCAGGCCCCGCCGCTTAACGGCGCACTGGCCAAGCTGTGGGCGCGCATCGGAGCCTTCGTCTGGGACGTTGAAAACGCCTACGGCCAGTCGCGTGCCAATGGCCGCGTTCAGGAAGACCCGCGCCTGCGTATCTTCATCGTTATGGTGATCTTCGGGCTGGTCTTTACCATTCTGGGTCTGGGCGCTGCCCACGCCGCCCTGTTCGCAGACGTCGCCCGCAAGGGTTACAGCACCAGCCGCCCGATGCTGGCCCGTGGTGATCTGGTAGACCGCAACGGCATGTTGATGGCGTCCAACATCACCCACTACGGCCTCTATATTAATCCGGCCGAGGTTTGGGACCGCGAGATGGCCCGCCGCGAACTGCTGGCTGCCCTGCCGCGCATTCCGGCCCGCAAGCTGGATCGTGTTCTGAACGGCGAGCGTCGCCTGATTGTCCTCAGCGGCCTGACCCCGCACGAACGCGCGGCTGTGCACGCACTGGCTTTGGGCGGTGTCAGCTTCGAGCCTGAAGACCGCCGCGTCTATCCGCTGGGTTCCTCGGCCTCGCACCTGATCGGCCGTTCCGATACGGGCGGGCAGGGCGTGTCCGGCGTCGAGCTGGCCTTCAACGATGAAATCCGCGCTGCGGGTATGTCGGGCCAAAGCTTCCCGATCTCGATCGACATGCGCGTTCAGGGCGTGGTCGAGAACGAACTGGCCGCCGCCGCTATTGAAGCGAACGCCAAGGGCGGTATCGCTGTGGTGGCTGATGTCCAGACCGGCGAGATTCTGGGTATGGCCTCGTGGCCGACCTATGATCCTAACAAGCCGATCACCAGCGAGAACAACAACACCCTGAACCGCGTCATCTCGGCCCACTACGAGATGGGGTCGATCTTCAAATCCTATACGGTCGCTGCCGGTCTCGACACGGGCCGCGCCGATATGAACACCCTGTTCGACGCGTCTCAGGCCTTCCAGATCGGCAACCGCCGCATCACCGACTTCCACGCCAAGAACAAGGTCATGACGCTGGAGGAGGTGTTCCTGAACTCCTCCAACATCGGCACCTCGCGTCTGGCCGTGGAAATGGGCGGCAATGTCATGCGCGACTATTTCCAGCGCCTTGGCCTGCTGGATGCCGCGCCGATCGAACTGAAAGAATCCGCCCGTCCGTCGCGCGTTCGCAAGTGGGACGACTCGACCCTTGCGTCGCTGTCGTTCGGTTACGGCATCATGACCACGCCGCTGCAGACGGTCGCCGCCTATGGCGCGCTGACCAACGGTGGCCGCTATGTGCAACCGACCCTGCGTCGCGGTGGCAATCCGGATGCCCCGACCCATCAGGTCGTGTCGCCGGAAACCTCAGCCACCATGCTGGAGCTAATGCGCCGCAACGTGGCGCGCGGTTCGGGCGGTCGTGCCAATGCGGCGGGCCTGCGCGTCGGCGGCAAGACAGGCTCGGCCAACAAGCTGGTCAATGGCCGCTATGACCCGACCGTGGCTGTCGGTTCGTTCGCCGCTGTGTTCCCGACCGATGGTCCGGTGACCGCAAAACGTTACACCGTCTTCGTCCTGATCGACGAGCCGGGCCACTATCCGCGTACCGGCGGCTTTGTGGCCGCGCCTGCTGTGGGCCGTATCGCAGACCGCATCGCCGGTTTCCTGAACGTGCCGCGCAAAGACGACCGCTGGTTCACCGCTACGGGTGAACGTATTCCAGAACCCAAGCCTATCGAGGGTGCAGACCTGTGAGCGCGCAACGTCTGTCCGAACTGCTGAACCGCGACCTGTCGCTTGATCCTGAGATTACCTCGGTAACCTCGGACAGCCGCAAGGTGACGCCGGGTGCTCTGTTCGTGGCCCTTCCGGGGACGCAGGCCGATGGCCGTGCCTTCATCCCGCAAGCCCTGAACCAAGGCGCAGCGGCGGTTCTGGCGCCGGCCGACACGCCGTCGGATGCGGCCCCGTTGCTGATCAACTCGGGCGATGTCCACCGCGCCTATGCGATTGCCGCGCGTGCCTTCTATGGCGCGCAGCCCAAGAACTGCGTGGCGGTGACGGGCACCAACGGCAAGACCTCGGTCGCCAATTTCTGCCGCCAGATCTGGGCGGGCATGGGCTATAAGTCCGCCAGCATGGGCACGCTGGGCGTTGTCGGCCAAAAGGGCGACAAGACCTACGCCCTGACCGGCCCCGGCCTGACCAGCCCCGATGCCGCAGAGGCCGCTCGCCTTCTGGCCGAACTGGCCCGCAAGGAAGTGACCCACCTCGCGCTCGAAGCGTCCTCGCATGGTCTGGACCAGCGCCGTCTGGATGGAGTGGCGATCAAGGCCGCAGGCTTTACCAACCTGACGCAGGACCACCTCGACTATCACTCGACGATGGAAGAGTACCGCGCGGCCAAGCTGCGTCTGTTCGAGACCCTGCTGCCGCGTGGCCGCACGGCGGTCCTGAACGCAGACAGCGATTCCTATTCGGCCTTTGCCTCCTCGGCCATCATGGCGGGTCTTGGCGTTATGGGCGTGGGCGAGCGCGGTCGCGACCTGACCCTGATCCAGCGTCGCCCGACGCCGGAAGGCCAGCGTCTGGTGATCGATGTGCGTGGCCGCATCCACGACATCCTGCTGCCGCTGGCTGGCGCATTCCAGGCGTCGAACGCTCTGGTCGCTGCGGGTCTGTGCATCGCCGCGGGCGAGGATGCCGACAAGGTTATTCCGGCGCTCGAAATGATCGAGGGCGCGCAGGGCCGTCTGCAACGCGTTCAAGGCACGGGTCTGAAGGGCGGCGAGGTCTATGTCGACTACGCCCACACCCCCGATGGTCTGGAAACGGTCCTCAACGCACTGCGTCCGCATGCGACGGGCCGACTGATCGTTGTGTTCGGCGCTGGCGGCGACCGTGACCGCACCAAGCGTCCGCTGATGGGTGCCATTGCTGGCCGTCTGGCCGATGTGGCTATCGTCACCGACGATAATCCGCGCTCGGAAGATCCGGCCTTCATCCGTTCGCAGGTGAAAGAGGGTTGCCCCGACGCACTGGAAATCGGTGACCGTCGCGAAGCTATCCACCACGCCATTGGTATGATGCGTGAAGGAGATGTGGTCGTGATCGCCGGAAAAGGGCATGAACAGGGACAGATCGTAGGCGGTGTGGTTCATCCGTTCGACGACGTCACTGAAGCTACCCTTGCCCTGAGCGAAAATGCCTGATTTTTCCAAGCCGCTGTGGACTGCCGAAGCGATTGCTTCTGCCGTTGGCGGTAAACTCGAAGGCGCCGATGCCCCCGTCGGCGGCCTGACCTACAACAGCCGTGAAATCCAAGCGGGTGACCTGTTCCTCGCGCTCAAGGGCGCACGTGACGGGCACGAGTTCGCGCAAAGCGCCTTCGATGCCGGTGCCGCCGTGGCTCTAGTGGAGCATCCGGTCGAGGGTGGTGCCTATGTGGTGGTGCCCGACACGCTGAAAGGCCTCGAAGCCCTTGGCGCGGCCTCGCGTGATCGCAGTGCCGCCAAGCGCGGTGCCGTCACCGGCAGCGTCGGCAAGACCAGCGTCACCCAAGCCATCAAGGCCGGTCTTGATCTGGCAGGCAAATCCCACGCCTCGATCAAGAGCTACAACAATCACATCGGTGTGCCGCTGACCCTGTCGCGCATGCCGGCCGATACCGAACGTGCTGTGTTTGAGATCGGCATGAACCATCCGGGCGAGATCGGCCCGCTGTCGCAACAGGTGCGCCCGCACGCCGCCTGTGTGACCACGGTGGGTCCGGTCCACATCGAAGCCTTTGCCGATGGCGAAGCGGGTGTGGCCCGCGAAAAGGGCGCGATCTTCGAAGGTCTGGTCGATGGCGGCGTGGCCGTCGTCAACGGCGACAACGCCTATTCCGATATCGTCAAACAGGCGGCGCGTGATGCGGGCGCTGTGCTGAAAGTGTTCGGCACGGGCGAGGATGCCGATGCGCGTCTGCTGTCGTTCGATGCCGATCCCGAAGGTGCAACCGTTGTCGCCGAAATCGAAGGCGAGCGTCATGCCTTCCGTCTGGCGCAGTCGGGCGTCCACTGGGGCCTGAACAGCCTGTGCGTCATCCTGATGCTGCGAGCGCTGGATGTGCCGCTGCAAACCGCATTCGAGGCACTGGCGAACTTTGCGCCTCTGGCCGGACGTGGCCAGATGAAGGACGTCGCCATCAAGGGCGGCCACTTCACCCTGATCGACGAGAGCTATAACGCCAATCCGCTGTCGATGAAGGCGGGTTTTACAAGCCTCGGTGCCAAGCCGATCTGCGAGGGCGGCAAGCGCGTTGTGGTCCTGACCGACATGCTGGAGCTGGGCGAGCACAGCCGCGCTCTGCACGAAGGTCTGGCCGAGGCTCTGATTGCCAACAAGATTGATGTCGTCCACGCCGCAGGGCCGCAGATGCGCCTGCTTTACGACATTCTACCGCCCGAACTGCGCGGCCAATGGCGCGAAACTGCTGCCGAGCTTGCCAGTGAGGCGGCGCAACTGGTTTCACCGGACGATATCGTCATGGTGAAGGGATCAAACGGCTCGCGGGCCGCTTTAGTGGCCAAGGCTCTTGCAGAGCTGGACGGCGCTGCGGAGTAACAGGAACCGCCAATGTTTTACCTTCTGTATCTTCACTATGCGGATGTCGCGTCACATTACCCGCTGCTGAACCTGATCCAGTATCAGACTGTTCGCGTGGCTCTGGCGATGGCGACCGCCATGATCGTGGCCGTGGCCATGGGCAGCCGCTTCATCAACTGGATGCGTGCCCGTCAGGGCAAGGGCCAGCCGATCCGTGAAGACGGTCCGGTGACCCACCTGTCCAAGGTCGGCACCCCGACCATGGGCGGTCTGATGATCCTGGCCGGTATCGCGGTGGCGGTGCTGCTGTGGGGCGACCTGACGAACCCGTATATCTGGATCGTTTCGGGTGTGACGGCGGCCTTCGGTGTTCTCGGCTTCGTCGATGACTATGCCAAGGTGACCAAGCAGTCGTCTGCAGGCCTGACCTCCAAACAGAAGCTGCTGGCCCAGACCGTCGTGTCGGTGATCGCAGGCGTTCTGACGGTTCTGTGGATGACCCAGTCGCCGACCTCGCCGGGTCTGGAAACCTCGATTGCCTTCCCGTTCCTGAAGGCTGTGCTGCTGAACATCGGCTGGTTCTATGTGGCCTTTGCCGCCTTCACCATCGTGGGCTTCTCCAATGCCGTGAACCTGACCGACGGTCTGGACGGTCTGGCGATTGTTCCGGTTATGATGGCCTCTGCGGCATTCGGCATCATCGCCTATCTGGTCGGCAACTTCCTGTTCTCGGAATATCTGCAAGTCCACCACGTGCCGGGTGCGGGTGAACTGGCAGTCTTCTGCGCGGCCATCATCGGCGGCGGCATGGGCTTCCTGTGGTACAACGCACCGCCCGCCAAGATTTTCATGGGCGATACGGGGTCTCTGGCTCTGGGGGGCGCTCTGGGCTCGATGG
>JAEZHG010000147.1 GCA_023436945.1 Pseudomonadota bacterium
GCCATGGGCCGTGAACACCAGAACGCCGCCCGGTGCCAGCGCCTCGATACAGATTTCGAGGAACTTCTCGATTTGCCAGTCATCAAAGTGCGTCAGCAGCGAACCCGAGAAGATCAGATCCAGACCGGTCGGCAACTTCATGTTCAGGCGACCGTCGTCCTGAATGGGGCGGGAGCCAAAGGTCTTGGTGGTGAAGTCCAGCGCATCGGCATCGACCTCTGCGGCATAGATGGTGGCTTCTGGCCACTGGTTCTTCATCCAGCGCAAGACACGGCCATGACCCGACGGGAAGTCCAGAATGGTCGCGGGCTTTTTGTCGCCCATGGCTTCGATGCACAGCTTGATGCCGTTCTCGCCAACCTCCAGATATTCTTCGAGATCCCCCTGGCTCATCTGGTCCTGTTCGGACAGGGTGTAGAACCAGTCAGATTTTTCGGGTCTCTTGATCATAGGCGGCCTGTTAGACGTTGAAGGGTTTGTGTTTTCACAACAATTCAGAAATTTTGGGCTTTAATCCAGTCCCGTGTCTCTAGCAGACCTTGGGTCCAGTCACGCTGTGGTTTCCATCCGGTTTCGGTGGTCAGCCGTGTTATATCCAGATAGTTCACCGGTACGTCAAAGCTTCGCGAAGCATTATATACAACAGGGTGATCCGGATCGCCGATGGACTTGGCGATGTCCTGTGCGATGCTCTTGATCGTGCGGGCCTGACCGCTGCCGATGTTGAAAACAGTATGCTCGCCGGTGTGGGCGGCTATTTCAGTCAGGGCCGTGGTGACATCGTCCACATGGATAAAGTCGCGTGCAACCGAACCGTCACCCCAGATCTGGAAGGGTTCACCCTTCAGCGCCTGATACATAAGGTTGGCTATGACACCCTGTTGGCGTTGCGGCACCTGTCCCGGACCGAACGGATTGGCGACCCGCGCGGCGCGATAGTCGAGGCCGTGGTGGTGTTTGAAGATGCGAAGGTAGGTTTCGATAGCCAGCTTGGAAGCGCCGTATGAGGTGATCGGCGCGGGCAGGGCATCTTCGGGCGTCGGCACCTGCGCGGCGGGGCCGTAGATGGTGCCGCCCGAGGAGATGAAGATCACGCGTCTGGTCTGGGCCTTAACGGCCAGCTTCAGCAGTTCAACAGTCGGAAGTACCGAGTTGTGGATGTCGTTATCGACATCCCAATTGCCACAAGCCGGAATAGAACTACTCACCAGGTGGTAAATGTCTTGGCCAGGCTTAAGTATATCCGCAAGCAAAGCTGTATCCGAAAGCGTACCATTGACCCATTGTTCATTGGCTGACAGGGGGGCTTTCGGGGCCGATCGTGACAAAACCGTCACCGGAACTTCCAGCGCTGAAAGGCGATTCCTAAGGGCGGAGCCAATGAATCCACCGCCGCCAATAACAAGGGCAGGGGGAACGTTGCGAGCGCATTCAGGCAAGGTGTTCTCTATCTTGGCAGCTGGCAGGGGAGGAGTTCGCTACGAACGACATCTTAAGGCATGATTGCGAGAATAAAGTATGTTACGAGTTTTAAAGGGCAAGGTGCAACGGAAAATCGCGCATGCGTAGCGTCTCGGTAGTCATTCCTCTCTACAATCACGGTAAATATATTGCAGAGACACTCTATAGTGTTCTTGAACAATCTTACCCAGCGCGAGAGATCATAGTAGTTGATGATGGCTCGAAGGATGGATGTGGTAGTATAGTTGAAGCGCTGGCCGTAAATAATAAAAATATTATTTTTTGGCGGCAGCCCAACCGCGGCGCGCACAATGCTATCAATGCCGGCGTTGCGCGAGCTACGTCTGACATAGTTCTGATTTTGAACTCCGATGATATCTATCATCGTGACCGCCTGTCGGATATCGAGCGGGCCTTCCGTGAGCAGGACGCCGATGCGGTTTTCACCGACATTGACTACTGCGACGGGGATTCAAAGCCGATAGCTTTTGAATGGCACCAGAATGCCATGGCCGAGTATAAAACTCACAAAGTCTTTGATGAGTCTCTGATTAACGGCAATTTCATTGCTACGACGTCAAATATTGCTTTCAAGCGTGACGATCTCGAAGCAATCGGTGCCTTCTCCAATCTACGCTACGCACACGATCTGGACTTCTTCCTGAGGCTGGCGCTTCAGGATCGTAAGGTGGTCCATATCCAGAAGCCGCTGATGACTTACCGTCTGCATGGCTCGAACACCATTTCGGAAGGCCACGACCGCGTTCGCCTTGAATGGGTGGCGGTGACCGGCTGGTATCTGGCGGCACTGGCACGCAAAAAAGGATGGGGGGAGCTTAATCGCTTCTATCCGGTTCTTGAGAAGCACAGCCTGCTGCGACCACTGCTGCCTGTGGTGGCCTATTTCTACGACTCCCAAGCGACAACCATGGAAGGACACCGCTTCTTCACGGATGCGGATTTCCGTTCGGCCCTCATCGAAGTTCTCTAATGAAAATCCTTTTCGTTTCGAACCTCTTCCCGCCCAATGTGGTTGGTGGATACGAAAGGCTGGCCTGCAACGTCGCCGATGCTCTTGCCGAGCGCGGACACGAGGTTGAGGTCCTGACCAGCAACTACGGATCCAAAACGCCCGACAAGGAGCGCTATAAGGTCCACCGTCTGTTGAGCCTCTCGGCAGACCGGACAAATATCTATGCGCCCGCCAACAAGTCCGCTGACGAACTGCGCCAGGAAAACATCGACAATCTGAAACACGCCGATAGCGTGGTGCAGGATTTCAAGCCTGACGTGATCTTCGTCTGGAACCTCTATTTCCTCGATGCGACCCTGTTCAAACAGTTGGAAAGCTACGGCATCCCTACGGTGATGTTCCTGACCGACAACTGGCTGATTGCGTCCCAGACGCCTGACCGCATCCACCAGTTCTTCGAGCGCTTCGTCCGTGGTGGTGAACTGTTCGAAGGCGACATTGATCTGACCAACGATGGGCCGCGTCACGCGACCAAGAGTGCGGCCATGTTCGGTGCCAACTTCGTGCGCAACCTCTACACCTCGTGCGGCTACGACTTCGCCACGAGCTGGACAGTCCATAACGGTGTGCAGACCGGCAGCGCGCTGGAGGCATCCCTGAACAAGCGCAAGGCGATGAGGCCGGACCGCTTGCGTCTGCTGTTTGCGGGCCGGATTGTGGACCTGAAAGCGCCCGACATCTGCGTGAGGGCCCTGAAACCCATCCGCGCGCGTATCGGCAATGATGTGGAACTGTCCCTGACCATCGTCGGCGACGGTCAGGATGCGAACTATCGCAAGCTTCTGGACGACTGCATCAAGGAAGACATTTCGGGCGCGACCATCACCCTGCGTGATCCCGTTCCCGAGAGCGAGCTACAGGCCCTGTGGGATGAACATGACATCTATCTGTTCCCCTCGACCTATGAGCCGTTTGCACTGACGCTCATTCTGGCGCTGGCGGGCGGTATCCCCACTGTGGCTTCGCGCGCTGGCGGTAATGGCGAGATCATCCACCATGAGGGCACCGGCCTGTTGTTCGATACGGGTAACGCGGATGATCTGGCCGATCAGGTGGCTCGCCTGTTCAAGGACGGGGACCTGAGCGCTTCGATCTCGGAGCGTGGCCAGCGCCATGCCCGCAAATTCAGCTTTGCGCGAATGATCGACCAGATCGACATGCGACTGAAGGAATATGCGGGCGTATGACGCGCCGACTTTCATCGATAGACCATTAAAAAGGCCGGGGTTTTGCCCTGGCCTTTTGCTTTAGCGGTTCGGCGTTCCCACACCTAGATCGTCCAATAGATCCGTCAGCCCCTTGCGCGCCGCCGCGATCGAGAAGCGTTCCTGCGCGGTCTGTATGCCGTTGATGGACAGGGTCTCCCAGAGCTCGTCGTCATTGTTCAGCTTGACGATGCTCTCGGCGAAGTCCTTGGCCGTATCGGCGACCAGAACATCCTTGTTGGGCGTCAGCCACATGCCGTCGGTGGCGACACTGGTGCCCACCGTCGGCAAACCGACCGAAAGGCTGGCCGCCACCTTGCCCTTCACGCCCGCGCCAAAGGTCAGCGGTGCAAGATTGATGCGGGCCTTGTCGTAATAGTCATCCAGCGTTGGTACGCGTCCCACCACATTGATGCCCTGTGACGGGTTATGCAGATCGAGAATCTGCTCGGGCGCATCGGCACCTATGATATCGACCGTGATGGTCGGGTCGATCTTGCGGACCAGCGGCCAGATATCGCGGCAAAGATAGAGCGCGGCATCGATGTTCGGGCTGTGGCGGAAACCGCCGACGAAGATGGCACCGCTGCGCCCCTCTGCACCGCGCGTGCGGCCCGGGATGTGGCGCACCAGCGAAACCAGTTTGCGGCGTACCGTCGGCAGCAGCTTGGCGATCAAGGCATCTTCCGATGCGCTGAGCAGGATGGTCGCGTCCGACGCATCCATGGCCTTGAGTTCTTGAACGCGGGTGGCCTGCGCCTGCTCCTCGTCCGCCTTGTTGCCAGACTGTTTGGCCGCCATTTCCTCACGCAGGAAGTGCAGGTCCACAGTGTCGAAGATGATCTTTGCCTCTGGCGAGAAGACGCGGATCGGCTCGAGGATGTAGGCGGCCGTCGTCACACGATAGACCAGAGCCACCTTATAGCGGTGGCCATAGTCCCTCAGGTGCTGCCATGGCTCGTCATAGTCGCTGGACTGTACGGTCTCGATGCCCATCAGGCGCAACTCGTCGGTATAGCGGCCGGCGTGGTCACGGTGGTGATAGGGGATGAAGGCGATCTGATAGCCCATCTCCTGGAAGATGCGCATGAACCAGTAGATGTCGATCGATCCGGAATCGCGATCCGGCGTCGGAGTATGGCCATCGGTAAACAGCACCCAGGGGCGCTCTTCCAGCAGCGTGGTTCCAAGGCTGTCGAGGGTCTGGGGATTGATCGGATAGTTGGCCGGTGGGTGGGGTTGCTCTGTGGTCAGAAGACCGTTGACGGCGATCTCCAGACCGCGCGCACGCACCTTGGCCGCATAGGCGATCAGCGCCTCTTCGATGGTCTTGGCATAGGGCAGCGCACCAAGGTGCATGAAGCTGTCCTGATCAAAGACCGTGACCGTGGGCCAGATGGTGCGCGTGGGCATGATGCGGGTCACATTGGCCCCGCCGACCTTGGCCCCCTTGTTCAGTGGCACGACCTTGCTGTGATCGAAATCGGCACCGGCGGCATAGACCTGCCCACCGTGGTTTTCGACTGCACAGGCCAGGGCCAGCTGGTCGAAGTTCACAAAGCCGGGCTTGATGTAGTCGAGGCCTTTGACGTCATGCTCGAGCGAGTTCAGCAGCAGGACAAAGGCGCTGCGGCTGTCGGTAATGGCGCGGTTGACGGCGTGAACGGCGTCGGCCTTCTCACAGGCGATGACCGTGGCTCCCAGCTTGCTCCACTCGCGTGTACGGCCACAGATGGTGACGTCATAACCTTCTGCGATCCACGACTTGATGCGCTCAAGGGCGGCGGGGCTGGGGGCTTGGCCGGTGTCCATGATGACGATGGCCAGTTCGGAGGGATTACCGCTGGCAAAGGCCTCGGCCTTGATCACCTTGATGGAGATGTCCTTGGCCGGAGCTTGTCCCGACAGCAGGCCGCGCATCTGTTTGCGCACCTTCTTCATCAGGGCCTTGGGAGACAGGGCCTTACGAAGGCTGCGCGAGGCCCGCACCATCTTCCAGGTGCGTGAGTTATGGATCTTGCGATAGCGCTTGCGGGTATCCTCGAGCGCGGCTTGGGTCTCGCTCAGCTGGCGCGCGATCATCGAGCCTTCAAGCTCGGCGATATTGCGGGCGGTGTTGAGCTGTTTCTCGAGTTCGGCGGCGCGTTCCTGCGCGATCTCGAGCTGTCGTTGGAGCTCGGCGTTGCCTTGCTTGCCGCGCTTGGCTGTTTGTGCAGGCGGAGGCGCGGACTTGCCGATCTTTTCGCCCAGCAGCTCTATGGAGTGGATAAGGTTCTTCTCGCGGTTCTCCGCGTCCCTGGCCTTTTCCTCAAGCTTGCTGACCAGTTCCAGAAGTTCTTTCTCGCGCGGGGTGGTGGCAGGCTCTTGCGGAGCCGACGTCTCTTCACCGGCGGGGCGGGTCAGGGTTTCCAGCTCAACGCGGTGACGCATGAAGCTGCGCACCATCTGTTCGATGGTCTGGCTGACGGAGTTGTTGCCGCGCAGGCGGATTTCGTGGTCGAGGATTTTCAGCAAACCTTCCGGACGGATCGGGAAGGGGGCGCTGGCCAAAAACGCCGACAGAGCTGGAACGCGCGGCTTGTCACTCTTGCTGGTCGTGGCGGCCTGATAGGCGCTCTGGGCGGTTTTGAGACTGTCGGCCGAAACGTTGGGCACGCCGAGCAGGGCGGTAAAGTCCTGCCACGCGGTTTTGTCCGGTCCACTGGTCTTGGGCCAGCGGGCGAAGGGACGGCCATAGGCAGCGGCGACCATGGCCACCGTCAGCGATGACGTCAGCACGAAGCGCGCGCCGACAATGGCGTCGATCAGCTCAAAAAGACTGGCGTTGCTCTTGCTGATCGTGGGGCGAAGGATTGCGTCGCAACCCAGGCGTGCGAATTCGCTGTCGGGGCGGCTGTCGTTCTCGTCCGGGATAAAAACCGTTTTCCCCTCGGTCGGGGCACCGCTCTCGGGCTTGTAGAAGACCGGAAGGAAAAGGGTCAGGTCGCCCTGCGGCAAGGTCGATGAAACCTCCAGCGCCGAAGCGGTTGCCGGACCACGGACGGCGAGGATTTCCATATCCTCCAGCGCGTCCTCGTCAGGCAGATTGTCCGTGCGCGTACTACCGCCCCAGTAATAGGTTTTGCCCGATTTTGCTGAAGCCTTGGCGTCTCCGGGTTTCGTTGCGGAAATATCGGCACCAAGCTCGACCGTGCAGTTCTGGGTCTGCGTGGAAAGGAAGAGCTGCTGCGTGAGATAATTGGCGAGGCTGACTGAGAAACTGGGAGCGCGCTTAGATCGCAAGATGTTTCACTTTCAATGGTCCGCGTTCGAAGGGAGGTGACGAATACGCCGTCACGCGCAGAGATCATTATATAACTTAAAGTGGCGTGGGCCGGTTTCAGATTGTCTCAGATTTATGTGGTTGGCAAAGTCAAAAAAACCGAAAAAATAAATGCACATACCAATCAGAAAATTCATGACTACTGGGCTATGATTGTGTGAAATTCGTATATCGGAGGCGTCTCGAGTGGGGTCGTTGAAACGCGGAGCGCAGACACTGCGTCGCCAGTTCTCGTCGTCGTTGCGCGCGGCGCGTGTCGAACTTAAACGCTGCCGCAAGTCGGGTGACTGGGCTGGCGTGCTCAGCGCCGCCCGACAGCTCCTGCGCGATGATCCCAGCCAGGCCGGTGTCCAACTGCAACTTGCCGAGGCCTTGCTGGCCTTGGGGCAGGTGGACCAGGCCGAAGCGGCCTTTAAAGATGCCATCTCAGCCCGCCCGACCTATCCGCACGCGGGCCTTCGATACGGGATGTTTCTTGCGCGTCAGGGACGACAGCCAGAGGCGGTCGCGATCATCTCGAACCAGTTGGCGCGTTCCCCATGGGACCGCGCCCTGAAACAGGGACTGTTCGAGGTCGGTGGTCGAAGCGCTCTTCCTACGGCTCTCTATGCCCAGCCTCAGGCCGAAGCGATCCGTGGGCGCGAGGCTTTGAAACAGGCTGCAACCGCGCTCAACCACTGGGTCGATGCGCGTGCCTTTGCCTTGGATGACTACGACGCCTTCCGCCGTGAAAATCCGATTGAGGCACCGGAAGTCTCAAACCATGACGCGCTGCGCATCGTGGTGGATGCCACATCTTGTGACGAGACAGACCTACGCCGGACACTCATCAGCCTGCTGGACCAGACAGACGGACAGTGGAAGGCCTATGTGCGGGCCTCCGAGGCGCTGAAGGCTCATCCGGTCTCGTCCTATGCGCGGGCGGACGAGCGTATCCAACTGGTAGATGAGTTGCCTGCGGGCGCGGGTCTGGTCCTGATGGGCGGGACAGTGCTCGATCCGGCCACGGTGGCGTGGTTTGTCCATGCCGCCTCATTGGCTGGCGATGCAGACATCGTCTGTGACCACGATCACTACGACACCGATTGGAAGTCCGATCTGGTCCGCACCCAGCCGGTGCTGCGCGGCATGATTTCGGCTCTGGACGAGCGCACGCCTGTAGCGGCCGCGGCCTATGTAAAGGATGCCGCAAAAGCCGGCGTGACCTCTCTTCTGGCAGAGGTGACGACTTCGGAAGCCACGGCGCACCTGCCTCGCATCTTGGCGAGCGTTCCGAGTGCCAAGCCGACGCCCATCAAGACACCAGAGCGGTCCGGCCATACTCTGTGGCCCTCGCCGCAAGCTGTGACGATCCGCGTAGTCATTCCGACGAAGGACCGCGCCGATATCCTGCGCAACTGTGTGCAGTCGATGATGGCGCTGGCGAACAGGCCCGAGCGGCTGTTCTTCACGGTTCTGGACAACAACAGCAGCGAGGCCGAGACCGCCACGCTGCTGGCCGAGATTGCAGCCGAAGACGGCAACCGCGTCATCGCTAATGACACGCCCTTCAAC
>JAEZHG010000017.1 GCA_023436945.1 Pseudomonadota bacterium
AGATTCAGGACGAAGGCAGCCAGATCATCTGTGCCCTCGTCGATGCCAAGCCGGGCACCACGGTCGTTGACTATTGCGCCGGTGGCGGCGGCAAGACTCTGGGCCTAGCCCAGTCGATGATGGGGCAGGGCCGTCTGGTCGCCTCTGACGTCGTCAACAAGCGTCTGGAAAACATCCGCCCGCGTCTGGAGCGTGCTGGCGTCGAGGCTGAACTGGTCCTGATCGGCCAGAACGGCGGCGGTCTGGAAGACCTGAACGGCGAGGCCGACACGGTTCTGGTCGATGCGCCTTGCTCGGGTGCGGGCACGTGGCGTCGCCATCCGGAGGATGCGTGGCGTCTGACGGAAGAGGAAGTCGAGCGTCTGCACGCCCTTCAGACCCGCATCATGTCGCAGGCAGCGAAACTGGTGAAGGTCGGCGGCCGCATCGCCTATGTCACCTGCTCGATGCTGAGCCGCGAGAACGAGGACACCACCGCAGCGTTTGAAGCGGCCCATCCGAACTTCAAGCCGGTAGCCATCGAAACGACCGGCCAGGCCATCGCCTCGCAAGCCAAGGGCCACCAGCTTCGCCTGTCGCCCTATTCGACCAACACCGATGGCTTCTTCTTCGCCCTGTACGAGCGCGCTGAATGAGGGCCAGGGTCGAACGCGCTGGCGGCGTCACCATTCTTCCGGTGATGGCTGCGCCTGCCGAATACGGCCAAAACTTACAGGCACGAATCCGTCCGCTGATGACGGGCATTGGTCCGGTGGAAGGGGCAATCGCCCTGACCGCCGAACTGGCCCGTCGCGAGGCCACCGGAGACATGCCCGACCTGATCGTCGTGCTGGGATCGTCGGGTTCCCCGACCTTGGAACACGCGGCGGTCTATCAGGTCACCTCCGTCGATTACCGCGACATGGATGCCAGCCCGCTGGGCTTCCCCAAGGGGATTACGCCTCTGCTGAACCTTCCGGCGGTCCTGCCGCTGGAGGGGCGTCTGGACGGTGTTCCGACGGTCCGCCTGTCCACTGGGGCCAATGTGGTTTCGGGCGCTGGCTATGACAGCGTGGACGCCGACATGGTGGACATGGAAACCTATGCATTTGTTCGTGCTGCCCAGACCTTCTGCGTGCCTCTGATGGCGCTGCGAGGCGTGTCTGATGGCAAGGCCGAACTGAAGGGTCTGGAGTGCTGGACTTCGACCCTCGATCAGGTGGACGCCAACCTCTCTGCCGTGTGGGACCGTTTGGTCGCCGCGCTGGAGGAGGGGGGATTGGCCGCAGTCATGCCCGCCGCTCTTGAAACTCAGGCTGCAAACAGCCTAGACCCCGCCGCAACTCCCGTATCGGATTCGCTTTAATGACCCAGCCGACCCAACACCAGAAGGTGCTCATAGTCGACTTCGGCAGTCAGGTGACGCAGCTTATTGCCCGTCGCCTGCGTGAGCTGAACGTCTACTGCGAGATTCATCCCTACACCAAGGCGACGACCGCGCTTGAGGCCATGCAGCCGCAAGCCATCATCTTCTCGGGTGGCCCGTCCTCGACGACCGAAGCGGACAGCCCGCGCGTTGACCACAAGGTCTTCGAATACGGCGCGCCGATCTTCGGCATCTGCTATGGCGAGCAACTGATCTGCGCCGAGCTGGGCGGCAAGGTCGAAAGCGGCCACCACCGCGAGTTTGGCCGCGCCGACATCAGCATCGTCAAGGACAGCCCGCTGTTCGAAGGCATTGCTGGCGCAGGCGAGCAAGAGCCGGTCTGGATGTCGCACGGTGACCGCGTCACCGCCATTCCGGAACGCTTTGAAGTCATCGCCACCTCGGAAGGCGCGCCCTATGCTGCCATCGCCAATACCGAGAAGAAAATCTACGCCGTGCAGTTCCACCCCGAGGTGGCACACACCCCGCGCGGCGCGCAGATGCTCAAGAACTTCGTCTATAACATCGCTGGCCTGACCGGCGACTGGACCATGGCGGCCTACCGCGACGAGCAGATCGCCAAGATCCGCGAACAGGTCGGCACCTCCAAGGTCATCTGCGGCCTGTCGGGCGGCGTGGACTCGTCGGTGGCTGCGGTCCTGATCCACGAAGCAATCGGCGACCAGCTGACCTGCGTGTTCGTGGATACTGGCCTGCTGCGCAAGGACGAGGCCAAGCAGGTCACGACCCTGTTCCGCGAGCACTACAACATCCCGCTGGTCCATGTTGACGCCTCGGAACGCTTCCTTGGCGAGCTGGCCGGCATTTCCGATCCGGAAACCAAGCGCAAGACCATTGGCCGTCTGTTCATCGAGGTCTTCGACGAAGAGTCCTCCAAGATCGAAGGCGCAGAGTTCCTCGCCCAAGGCACGCTCTATCCGGACGTGATCGAGAGCCTTTCGGCTTCGGGCGGTCCATCGCAAGTCATCAAGTCGCACCACAATGTGGGCGGCCTGCCGGACTATATGAAGCTGAAGCTGGTCGAGCCGCTGCGTGAGCTGTTCAAGGACGAGGTCCGCGCTCTGGGTCGCGAACTGGGCCTGACCGACGCATTCGTTGGCCGTCACCCGTTCCCGGGACCGGGCCTCGCCATCCGTATTCCGGGCGAGATCACGCCGGATGCCGTGCAGACCCTGCAGGACGCCGACGCCATCTATCTGGATGAAATCCGCAAGGCCGGTCTGTACGACGAAATCTGGCAGGCGTTCGCTGTCCTGCTGCCGGTCAAGACCGTTGGCGTGATGGGCGATGCCCGCACCTATGAAAAGGTTCTGGCCCTGCGTGCGGTCACCTCGACCGACGGCATGACTGCCGACTTCTTCCAGTTCCCTTGGGAAGTTCTGGCCCGCACGGCCACCCGCATCATCAATCAGGTGCCGGGCGTGAATCGCGTCGTCTACGACGTAACCTCGAAGCCTCCGGGCACCATCGAGTGGGAATAAGCCACCAATAAAAAGGGCCGGTCGTTATCGACCGGCCCTTTGTGTTTAGCGGTGCTTACGACCCGTGGTCATGGTCGAGAAAACCCCGTCCCTCTGTACCCACGCGTGCATCAGGGCGGCGGACAGGTGGGCGACAACTACCGCGAACAGTGTCCACGCCAGAATGCCGTGCGCATCGCGCAAGACGGCATAGAGTGTCGGGCTGACCGGAGCGATGTGCGGCAGGATCACGCCATCGGCCAAGCGGATAGGCCAGCCACCCGCCGAGCGCATGGCCCAGCCGATAATCGGCATGGCGATGAGCAGCGCATAGAGAACCCAGTGGCTCAGCTTGGCGATGAGCTGCTGTATCTTGGGCACCGAAGCGGGCAGGGGCGGCGCGCCGGAGACCAGACGGTTCACCAGCCTGACAACCACGAGAGCGAGCAGCATTAGGCCAAGGCTTTGATGTAGGTTCAAAAGCGTGGGGCGCAGCGTCAGCGAAGACATCATCCCCACGCCCATAAACAGCATGGCCAGAACGCCAGCGGCCATCAGCCAGTGCAGCACGCGGGCCAGAAGATTGAAGCGGGTATCGGTTCGAGCGCTCATTGTGCGGCTCCTTCCGGCTTGCCAACCGCATTGGTGGCCTGTCCGTAGCCGATCTCCCTGAGGCGCGCGTTGTAGGAATGGGCATAGATGCCCGCGCGTGTCTTTAGGATCGGATCATCCGACAGCGCCATGCCTGCCGGAACCAGAGTGGGGTCAAAGTTCACGTCTCGGCACGCCCCTTGGGTCTGGTCCGAGACAGTGGTGACCTTGAGCGTGCCAAGGTTCACCATTCGGCGGCTGTCCGGCCATGGCTGGGAGGGATCGTTCACAGGATCGCCCGCCTCGGCCACCTGAGCGACGATGTCCCAATAGAGCGCGCCTTGATCCAGTCGGCTCTTGAGATCATCGAACAGATAGTTTGGCCCGCCACTGGCCTTCACCTCGTCTGTCAGAGGCACAAACGGCTGGCGCGGCTTCAGTGACCAGCGAACGGCTGTGCGCTCGCCCTTGTCATTGATGAAGATGAAGGCGTTGACGACATTGAACTGTTCGCCCGCGAAACTGCCGGACCACTGGGCCTGTTTTTCCCAAGCGAGGAATTTCTCGGCCTCCGGATAGTCCTTCAGGAAGGCTTCGATCTTGGCGGGATCAGGCTCGCCCGTTGCCGGATCGGGCTTGAAGGCCGCGCCGCGGGCGAGGAAGCCCTTGGCGTCGCGGGTGATGAAATAGGGGATGTTGTTGAGCTTCATCCGCCATTCGTCGCCGTTACTGGATGCCAGCAGCAGCGCCATGGCCTGAGTGCGTC
>JAEZHG010000181.1 GCA_023436945.1 Pseudomonadota bacterium
CCTCGGCGCTATAGCTGATGGTCTGGCCAAAGGCCGACTTGAGCCGGTCGAGCAGCCCCGGTTCATACTCCAGAGGCGAGCCGCCGAGAGATTCCGAGCCCGCCACGATCCGCAATCCGCCTTGATCGTCCGGTTCGGCCACCATCCAGTATTTGCCGGACAGCAGACGCTCGGTACGGGCGTCGCGGATCTCGCCGACGAAAACCTCGCTCTCGTCAGTGATGACCGAAGCGACCACCACTTCGTCGATGGTGTCGTTCAGCGTCGCGCCCAGACGGCGAAGGGCCGATTCCTGAAACAGCGAGGTCAGCAGAACGCCTGTGACCACGAGGGCCACCAGAATCCAGCCCGCCGCCAGCCAGATCAGGCGGCGTGTCAGCGAGCGACTGGGGCGAACCTTTTCCCAGCCCAGCGGGAGCGATTTGTCGTGCGTGGCTTCGACTGCCGTATCCGGCATGGATATCAGCCCGCGTCGCTTTCACCCGCCAGCGGCGACAGGCGATAGCCGAGACCGCGAACGGTCTCGATGCGGTCCGAACCGATCTTCTTGCGCAGACGGCCAACGAACACCTCGATCGTGTTGGAATCGCGGTCGAAGTCCTGATCGTACAGATGCTCGACCAGCTCGGTGCGGCTGATCACGCGGCCCTGATGCATCATCAGATAGTGCACCAGGCGGTATTCCAGCGAGGTCAGGCGCAGCGGCTCGCCATTGACCGTCGCACGGGCCGCGCGCGGATCAAGGCGCAGACCACCGCATGACAGGGTCGAGGTCGCATGACCGGCCGAACGGCGCAGCAGCGCACGCAGACGGGCCAGGAGCTCTTCGGTGTGGAACGGCTTGGTCAGATAGTCATCGGCACCGGCATCGAAGCCCGAGACCTTGTCCGACCATGCGGCACGCGCCGTCAGGATCAGGACAGGCGTGGTCTTGCCCTCACGGCGCCAGCGCTCAAGCACCGAAACACCGTCGATCTTGGGAAGACCAAGATCCAGCACGACAACATCATAGGGTTCGGTGTCGCCGAGGAACCATGCCTCTTCACCGTCGGGAGCGTGATCCACCGCATAACCCGCATCCGAAAGCGCGGCCTTCAGTTGGCGCGACAGGTCAACATCGTCTTCGACCAGAAGAACACGCATGGATCACTACACCCTTGGATTGAAATCAGTCGTTATCTCGGGGACGGCCCGAGCGGCCATCAACCTCGATGTCCGACACACGGCCACCCGGATATTCCCAGCGGACCGTATAGTCATTGCCACGCTCGCGCATGCCCAGCATGCGGCCGGGGCGGCCGTTCTGGACCTCGCGGGCGACCTGACCGGGGTTGGCACGCTGGCCACGGTCGTCGCGCTGGCGTTCCTCACGCGGGCGCTCGCCGCGACCACGGTCACCGCCGCGGTCCTGACGTTGTTCATAACGATCCCGATCACGGTCGCGGTCGCGCGACTGGGCGACTGCGTCCGTTGCGGGGACGACAGCGATCAGGGCGGCAATCAGAAGGGCGCGAATGGACATCATGTGTGCCGTTATAGGTCCGAGCCTCTGAACGTAGGCTGAACGGACGGTTTAACATTACGAAGGCTACAGATCGGGTGGCCTGCACAAGACTATAACGGTGATTAAACCCTATCCCGTCGCTCGCGGCCACCCGTACAGCCTAGATTCTTTTGTGTTAGGTCCGGCGCGTCACGCGCGTGCCCTGAAAACCTTCATGACGGCGATTTCATTCTCATGAACGGTTTCTGACACAGCCCGTTCAGATACGGCTCAGCTGCCGCGTGGTTTTCTTGGATCAACGCCGAGGGGAACTTCTCTTCTCTCACTCTCCGAGGCGACGCTCAGAAAGGAGACCAACATGAGCAAGCTGAAGTCCTTTATGGTTCCGATGATGGCCATCGCCGCTGTTGCCTCTGCCGTTCCGGCAGCTGCCTCGGCCCAGGCCTACCGTCCGGCCCCGCACGTCGCACAGGCCCAGATCAGCAACAGCTTTGCTGTCCGTAAGGAAGGTCTGGAGCGTCGCATCGACCGCGCCGTCAGCATGCGTCGACTGGATGCCCGCGAAGGCCGCGAGCTGAAGCAGGAACTGCGCGAGATCAGCCGTATAGAACGTGATTTCGCCCGTGGCGGCTTCACGCGTCAGGAGCGCCAGCGTCTGGAGCAACGCTATGACCGCGTTGAAGCCAAGCTGGAACGCGAAATGCGTCAGGACCGCCGTGACGACCGTCGCCACGGTCGCCGCTAAAACCTCAAGGCTTGGACGGCCTGTTCTTCCTGTCTGAAGGCCGTTTAAGAGGGCGCGATCCGCAAGGGTCGCGCCCTTAGCCGTTTCAGGCTTCGACCACCTTCAGCTCGGGCCAGCGCCCTTTGAGCTTTTCGGTAATGGCATCCCACCCCTTAGCGCGACCGCGTGTCGGATTGGGGCGCACCACCATGTCGAACACATCGGCCAGACCATAGGGCGCGACGACGGTGATGATGTCATCGGCTTCGAGCCTAGCGCCGACCGCAAAAGCAGGGGCGACAAAGCGGGCGGGCGCATCCACGGTGCGATGCAGCGGCGCAAAGTCCTCACCAAACTTTTGCGGTGCCCACAGATGGACGCGGGCCTGATTGCGGACCTCGACCTGAGAGCGGAACGGCTCCTCAAAAGCGTCGGCGACGCGCTTGATCCAGACATCCTCGGCATCCCACGAGGTATCGGCATCGAAATAGCCGATGTCATAGTCCTTGATGCCAAAACCGACAGGGCGGCCCGTCAGCTTGTTCCAGACACCCTGATAGACCGCGCCCGAAAACAGGCACCAGTCCGGCAGGTTCAGATCACGCACCGTGCGCATGACGTGCATCAGGTTCGGATCGGCACGGATAATCTCGATAAGGGCCGTTTGGCGCTCAAGATCGGTCATCGACGGGTGAACTCGCGCACCGGCCAAGCGTGATCCAGCGGACCGTGACCACCGCCAAGACCCGGCGCACGACGGATGGCTTCGGACACATAGGCCCAGCCCGCCGCGACCGCGACCGGAAGCGACTGTCCCTTGGCGATCCCTGCCGAACAGGCGCTGGCAAGCGTACATCCCGTGCCGTGGGTGTGCATCGAATGGATGCGTTCACTTTCCAGAACAGTCTCGCCGTCGGCAGTCATCAAAAGGTCGATGACCGTATCGCCCGCAACGTGACCGCCCTTCATCAAAACGGCTTTCGCGCCCATCTTCAGCAGGACCTCCCCCGCACGGCGCTGGCCATCAAGGTCGCGGATTTCAAGACCCGTCAGGGCCTCGGCTTCGGGGGCGTTGGGCGTTAGCAACGCAGCGCGCGGCACCATCAGCGACTTGACCGCCTCGACAGCCAGATCGGGCAGCAGGGGGTGGCCACCCTTGGCGATCATCACAGGATCAACCACCGCCGGAGCCTTGGCTTCGTCCAGCAGTCCGGCCACGGTTTCGACCACCTCGACCGTGCCGAGCATGCCGGTTTTCACCGCATCTGTGCCGATGTCTTCCAGTACGCAGCGCGCCTGTGCGGCGATGACATCCAGCGGCATGGGGTGCACACCATGGACGCCCAGAGTGTTCTGGACCGTGATGGCCGTCACCGCCGTGGCGGCATAGCCCCCCAGCATGGTGATGGCCTTGATGTCGGCCTGAATGCCCGCACCGCCGCCGGAATCCGATCCAGCGATGATCAGCACGCGCCCCTTGGCACCGTTGTAGAAGTTGGTGTCGCTCATGCCGCAGCGCCCGAGAACAGCTTCAGGCCCACAATGCCGCAGACGATCAGCAGGATGCAGACGGCGCGAACCGCCGTGGCCGGTTCCTGATAGACGACGATGCCGACAATCGCTGCGCCCACCGCGCCGATGCCGGTCCAGACCGCATAGGCCGTGCCGACTGGCAGTTTCTGGGTCGCGGCCCACAGGCCAATCATGCTGGCGGCCAGAGCAAGCGCCACGCCCAGCGAGATCAGCGGCCTTTGCAAGCCGACGTATTTCACGCCCGACGCCCACATGACTTCGAACATACCCGCCACGATCAGGACGAGCCACGGATTGAGAGACAGCAACCAGGTCATACGGCCTGATGCGTCATGCCGCGCCTGAGAGCAAGACTGTGGTTATCGATGTAACGCGAAGTCAGCCCAGATTGCCGATCGGCCCACGGAAGATGAACCACGCGCCAAGGGCGATAAAGGCAAACCCGACCAGATGGTTGATGGTCAGCTTTTCCCCCAGATAAAGCACCGAGAAGGCTGCGAAGATGGCAAGGGTAATCACCTCCTGCATCGTCTTCAGCTCGGCTGCCGAATAGACGGTGTGGCCGATGCGGTTGGCCGGAACCGCCAGCCAATATTCGAAAAAGGCGATACCCCAGCTGAGCAGCACGGCGATCCACAAGGGCTTGGGATCACCCTTCAAATGGCCATACCAGGCAAACGTCATAAAGACGTTCGAGATGGCCAGCAGAACAATAGGGGTGATGTAGGGAGAAACGCCAAACATCAGATTTCATCCTCAACCGACATGAGGGCCGACTGGACCTTCAAGGCCTGAACCATTTCGCGCACATCATGCACGCGCACCATATCCGCCCCCAGACGCACCGCTTCAAGATGCAGCGCCAGTGTGCCACCCAGACGGTCGTCGGCAGAGGTGGCACTGGGGTCGATCTCGGCTATCATGCGCTTTCGGCTGGCGGCATAAAGGACCGGATAACCAAGGGTGCAGAGCAGCGGCAGGTCCGCCGTCAGTTGCAGATTATGCGCTGTCGTCTTGGCAAAACCGATGCCGGGGTCGAGCCAGATCTTGTCGGGGTCCACACCTGCCTCGACCGCCAGTTCCGCACAGGCCGCCAGATGGGCCATGACCTCGCCGGACACATCCTCATAGACGGGGGCATCCTGCATGGTCTTGGGATCGCCCTTCATGTGCATCAGGATGATATCGACATCCAGCTCGGCGGCGACCTGCGCGCTATCGGGCGCAAAGCCAAGACCAGTGACGTCGTTCCAGATATCGGCACCGGCCTTGACCGCCGCGCGGGCGACCTGCGGCTTCATGGTGTCGATGCTGATCATGCCGTCCCATTCGGCTCGCAGCGCCTCAATCACCGGAACCACGCGGGCGACCTCGTCCTCGACACTGACCGGATCGGAACCGGGCCGCGTGCTCTCGCCGCCGATATCCAGCACGTCGGCACCATCGGCAATCAGCTTGCGCGCATGGTCTACAGCCGCCTCGACACCGTTGAAGCGACCACCGTCCGAAAAGCTGTCAGGCGTCACATTGACGATGCCCATCACCAGCGGGCGGCGCTTCGTGCTCAAAAGAGTATTCAGGGTCATTCGGGCAGGTTCCGACGCACAGACGGGATGTGCGGATTTGACTTTTACACCCGTCGGCATCAGCCTCTAGCCGTTATGGAACGTTTCGTCAGCCAAGCTCGACGCCTTACACACGCGGGTCGCCGCGTCGAAGGCCTTTAACCCGTAGCGGATCCTGCGCCTGACACGCGCTAATCGCCCGCTACGGGACCGAATAGCGTCCGTTCCTCCCCCGTCATCAGTTCCAAGCCTTTAAGGCCCTTTGTGCGCGGCGATTTTCGCCCGCTGCAAAGTGCGCGTGCATAGGTCTGAAACGCGATGGCACCGCCGGTTCAACCCAATCCAGAGGGAGACCGCCCGTATGTCCGAACCACGCAATTCCCCTTGTCCACGCTGTCAACAGCATCACCCGACAGCGGCGCAAGCCTGCGCTGCCGATGCGGGGCAGACGGGACAAAGCAACGTCATTCCTTTCCGGCGCAATCCTGAAACCAGCGCCCACAGACCAGAACCCGATCACGAACCGGACGGCCCATCGGCCGCCTGAAATAACGGAAGACACACATGAGCAAATCCGCAGCCCAACGCCAAACCCAGCCTCCCTCCATCAATATGAGCCGCACCGATTACGAGACACTGGACCGTTTGGTCGGTGACCTGCCCGGCACGGGTCCGGCAGGCCTGTTGCAACAGGAATTGGACCGAGCAGAAGTGTTCGACGACGCCGATATGCCGACCGGAACCGTAACCATGAACCGCTGGGTTCACTTTACCGACGGCACCGGCACCGATGTGCGCCGCATCCAGTTGGTCATGCCGCGCCGTGCAGACATCGACGCGGGCAAGGTCTCGGTTCTGTCCTATGTGGGCGCAGGTCTGATTGGCCTGAAGGAAGGCGAGACCATCGACTGGCCCGCCCCCTCGGGCGAGACGCGCAAGCTCAGCGTTATCATGGTCGAGGACCTCGATCCGATCGAAACCCTGACCCAGTAAAACCATCGAATACCCTGCGCCGATGCGAACAATCGCATCGGCGTATTTTATGCGCTCACGGCCCACTGACGCATAAATCACACAAGATTCGTGCGATGGAGTGACCAGATCGCAATGAAATCTATCAGCGTTTCACATAGTCTGCTTTAAGCGAGCGTCTCGGGGGAGAGTGACTATGAAGCGTTTTGGCCGTTTGGGTTTGGTCAGTGTTCTGGCGTTGATGCTGCCGTCTATGGCAGGTGCCGCCGATCCCCTGAAGGTCACCCTGACACCCAAAGCCAATGCTACAGGCGAGGTCTCCAGCCTTGATGTGCGCATGCAGTTTCCCGCGCCACAGATCGAGGCGGGACAGGCGCTGCTGCGTATGCCGGTGCATATCGTTTCGACCCCGACCGCGGCCTATAGCGCCGAGCAGATTTCTGTCATCGACAGTCAGGGCCCGCTGAAACTGACCGCCGTGGACGCGGCCCCCTCTCCCGAAGGCATTTATCGCCAGTATGTCGCCGAGCGCGCCCCACAGGGTGATCTGGTCGTCAGCTATTCCGCCTCGCCGCGCCACGTGACGCACGAGACCCGCAACGGCCCGCTTTTCGATCTGCGCAGTCAGCCCAATGACGGCTTTGGCGGATTGATGGGCGCAGGCGTCTATTTCATGGCCACGCCACCGGTGGCAGAGCCTTATGACATCACCCTGAACTGGGACCTGTCGAACCTGCCCCAAGGCGCGCGCGGCGTCTGGAGCATGGGCGAGGGCGAGCGCAAGATCACGGCTCCCGCCTCGACGCTGGCCTTCTCCTTCTATGCTCTGGGCGATGTGAAGTCCGAGCCGCAAGCCGGTGCCGACGACTTCGCCCTCTACTGGGTGGCAAAGCCGCCGTTCGACATCGCGCAACTGGCCAGCCAGACCCGCGCCCTTTACGACGCCATGGCCAGTTTCTTTGGCAATGCCGAAGCGCCCTATCGCATCTTCATCCGCGAGAACCCCTATCCTTCGGGTGGCGGCACGGCCTTGGCCCAGTCGTTCATGTTCGGCTATGGCGCGGGCGGCGAGACCACTTCTGGCGGTCTGCAAATGCTGCTGGCCCACGAGATGGCGCACAACTGGCCACGTCTGACCGATGCCGAGCATCCGATGACGGCTTGGTACACCGAGGGCAATGCCGAGTTCTTCTCCTCGTCGCTGGCCTATCGCGAGGGTTTCCTTGAGCCGGACGAGTTCCTGAACATCGTCAACGGTCGGGCCGCTGCCTATTACGCCAATCCGCATCTGAAGCTTTCGAACGCCGAGGCAGGTCGCATCTTCTGGAGCGATGCCCGCGCCCAGCGTGTGCCCTATGGTCGCGGCTTTATGTATCTGACCAACGTCAATGCGCAGGTGATCGAAGCCTCGAATGGCACCAAGTCTCTGGACGATCTGGTCAATGAAATCCTGCAACGCCAACGCCGTGGCGAGCCGGGCGGACTGGCCGAGTGGGTCGAGATCGTCACACGAGAGATCGGCCCCCACGCCAAGGACGAGTTCGAGGCCATGACGCGAGGCGAGGTCATCATCCCGCGCCCTGACAGCCTCGGCCCCTGCTTCCGTGTGAAGGCCGTCGATATCCTGCCGTGGGATCTGGGCTTTGATGAAATGCGCCTCGGCGTCGTGGCCGATCTGCGCGCAGGCTCCAACGCCGCCAAGGCCGGCCTGTTGGAAGGCGACGAGATCGTATCCATCACCTCCATGAAGGACGTGAAGGACGACGAGACCAAGCCCATCGAGATCACCATCCGCCGCGATGGCCAGCTCTATGCCACCAGCTTCTTGCCGCGCGGCAATCCGCTGCCGGGCTATCGCTGGGAAAAGAACGAAGAGATGAACCGCTATGGCTGTGGCAGCGATGACGACAGCCACGACGCCCATGAGCACGAGTGAGATGTCGCACACCAAGGGCATGACGCGGCGTCTGGTGCTGTCGGCGGCAGCTTCCGTATCTGGCCTTGCCGCCACAACTGCCCACGCCAGCCCTGCGCTAACCGCCGCATCAAGCGGAGCCTTGGGCGCGGACCAGTTCCCCGACATCGCCGGCACCTATCTGGACAGTGGCTCGGTCCACCCGTTCAGCCTTGGCGCACGCGAGGCGGTAAAGCGCTTCATCGACAGCCGCGCCATGGATGGCCGCGATCCGACCTATCAGTTCGCGCCCCTGCGCCAGTCGGTGCTGAACCGTTTTGCCGCCCTGATCAACGCCAGCCCCCGCGAGGTGGCCTATGTTCAAAGCACCTCTGCGGGCGAGCAGATGGTGGTGGCCGCGCTCGACCTTCCGGCGCGCGGTGGGCGGATTGTGACTGATGCCCTGCACTTCTTCGGCTCTTTCCATCTCTATAACGAGCTGGAGAAGGCAGGCATGGAGGTTGTCATATTGCCGATGCTCGAGGGACGCATCCGCATGACCGACATGGAGGCGGCCGTGAACGACCAGACCCGTCTGGTGGCCGTCTCCGCGATTTCGACCATCAACGGCTTCCAGCACGACCTGAAGGCCGTTGCCGATCTGGCCCACGCCCATGGCGCCAAGGTCTATGTGGATGCGGTCCACGCCATCGGTGCCGTGCCGTTCGATGTGAAGGCCAGCGGCATCGATTTTGCCGCCACCGCCTCCTACAAATGGTTGATGGCCGACATGGGTCTGGGCTTTGCCTATGTGCGCGAGGACCTGATCCCCGAACTTAAGCGGCCACAGGCGGGCTATCAGCAACTGGCCGCCTTCTCCAGCCATGCGCATCCCTATGATCCGCCTGCGGACAAACCGTTCATGACCCGTGCGCGAGACGACGCCACGGGCCTTTTTGCCATGGGCACCTATAGCAATACGGGCGTGGCGCATCTGGACTGGTCTCTGGATTATCTGGCGCAACTGGGCGTTCAGAACATCCAGTCCTATCGCCAGCCGATCATCGACTATGCCCGCCGCGAAATCCTCCGCCTCGGCTTCGATCCGATCACGCCGGAGGACAGCACAGGCCCGCTGATCGCCTTTGCCAAAAGGGATGCCCACGCGATCCATGCCGACAATCTGAAGGCAGCAGGGGTTCAGGTGACGCTGGGCGCAAACCGCATTCGGGTGTCCGCCTCGGTGTTCAATACTCGCGCCGACATAGACCGCCTTCTGGAAGCCCTCTCTTGAGTGCCTCCATCACCTTTATGGATGCCGAGGCGGTTCGCGCGGCCCTGTCCTATCGCGACTGCATCCCCTTGATGCGCGAGGCCATGGCGGCCCTGTCGTCGGGCGAGGTTATCCAGTCGCTCAGAAGCTTCCTGCCCGTTGGCGACAGCGGCACCTTTGCCATGATGCCCGCCGTGATGCCCAAAACGTTCGGGGCCAAGCTGGTCAGCGTCTATCCCGATCCTGAAAACCATGGCAGCCGCCGCCATCAGGGGCTGGTGATCCTGTTTGACCGAGCAAGCGGCGCGCCCGTTTTCGTTGGCGATGCCGAGGAGATCACCCGCATTAGAACCGCAGCCGCCAGCGCCGCAGCTACGGATGCACTGGCCCGCAAGGATGCCCAAGTCCTGACCATCATCGGCACGGGCGTTCAAGCCAAGGCCCATATTCTGGCCCTCTCGGCTGTGCGCGATATCCAGCAGGTCCGCATCTGGGGACGCGATGCCGACAAGGCCCGCGAGATCGCCAGCATCGTCACGGCAGGATGCCAGATCGAAACCATCGCATGCCCATCTCTGGAACAGGCGTGCGAGGGGGCGGATATCGTCTGCACCACCACCGCCGCGCGCGAACCGTTCCTGAGCGCCGCCCACATCGGCGCGGGATGCCACGTCAATCTGGTCGGATCATCGGGACCATCGACCGCCGAGGCCCTGCCCGATCTGGTCGGCAAGGCGCAGTTTTTCGGTGACCACCGCGAGCATGTTCTGGCACACGGCGGCGAGTTCCTGCGCGCCAAGTTTGACGGTCTGATCGACGACAGCCACTTCATCGCGGAAATCGGCACGGTCTATTCGGGAGCCCATGCGGGGCGCACCGACGATCAGGCCATCACCATCTACAAATCACTGGGACACGCCACGCAGGACCTTGCCTGTGCCGCCTGGCTGTTGGCCCGACACGGCTGAAACGTTTCGGGAGGGGAACGGGACATGGGCGATAAACCCGCATTGAAACAGGGCGTTGGCCTTTTGTCGGTGATCTCGCTGGGCATGGGTCTGGCGGTCGGTGTGTCGATCTTTTCGGTGATCGCCCTAGCGACGGCGCTTGGCGGTCCGGCCATGCTGCTGGCTGTGGTGCTGGCGGCCCTGCCAATGTTTGTTATCGCGGTCACCTATGCCTTCATGGGTTCGGCCCTGCCGACGGCAGGGGCGTCCTATGAATGGCCGCGCCGTTTCATCTCGCCCATGGCGGGGTTCATCATCGCGTGGCTGCGCATCGTCGGCAGCGTGGGCGCGATGCTGATC
>JAEZHG010000189.1 GCA_023436945.1 Pseudomonadota bacterium
ATCAGGAGCCTGAGAGATCAAGTCAGTGGTCAGTTCACGCGCATCGGTCTTTTCGAGGTTCACAACGCGGTCGTCGGCGGCAATGCGGGGATGCATTTGCCCCTGCCCCACATCGACGGCGAACACCTTTGATGCTCCGCGATCAAGGCACACCTCGGTAAAGCCGCCCGTCGAGGCACCGACATCCAGCGCCACCTTGCCCGCAACATCCAGCGGCCAAAGCTCGAAGGCCCGTTCCAGTTTCAACGCACCACGTCCCACCCAGCGATGGGCGGCCTGGTAGGCGATGGCGCAATCTTCCAGAACTTTCAGCGAGGCCGTTTTGGCCACCTCGCCGTCAACGCTGACATTGCCCGCCTCGATGGCCGCCTTGGCCTTGGACCGACTTTCGGCCAATCCAAGGTTCACAAGGTGTTGGTCGAGCCGGATTCGGCTCACGCCATCGCTTCCAGACGGGCCAGAGCGGCCACCATCTTGGCCTTGCCAGCTTCGGCATCGGCCAGTTTCTGGCGCTGGTCCTCAACCACTTCCGGTGCGGCGCGCGACACAAAGTTCGGGTTACCGAGCTTCTTGTTGTAGTGCGCAATGTCACTGTCGAAAGCGGCAACTTCCTTGGCCAGACGCGCCTTTTCAGCGCCCAGGTCGATGAAGTCTGCCAGCGACAGAGCCACGGTCGCACCACCCGAAACGCAGGTCACAGCGCCCGACGGTGCCGCATCCAGAACCGACACTTCCGACACGCGGGCCAATTGCAGGATCAGCGGACGGTGACGCTCGACCAGAACCTTGGTGGCTTCGTCAGCACCGACGAAGGCCAGCGGCGGCTTGGCCGACGGCGGCACGTTCATTTCGGCACGCAGAGCACGGATTTCGCCGATCAGATCGACGAACCAGCCGATTTCAGCCTCAGCCGATGCGTCAACGAAACTGTCCGGCAGTTGCGGCCAGCTTGAACCGATCAGCAGGTTCTCGCGGGCCGGCCCCGTCTTGCCCAGCTCAGCCCACAGCTCTTCGGTGATGAACGGCATCACCGGATGCAGCAGCTTCAGCGTCTCGTCCAGAACCCATGCGGTCATGGCGCGGGTCTCGGCCTTGGCGGCTTCGTCCGAACCGTTGAAGACCGGCTTGGCCAGTTCCAGATACCAGTCGCAGAAGACGTACCAGATGTAGCGGTACAGAGCGCCCGCCGCATCGTCGAAACGACCGCCTTCGATAGCCGAAGATATCGCGCGCTCGGCCTTGGTCAGTTCGCCACGGATCCAGCGGTTGATGGTTTGCTCGACGGTTGCCGGATCGAAACCTTCAACGCGGGCGCATTCGTTCATCTGGCTAAAGCGTGCGGCGTTCCACAGCTTGGTACCAAAATTACGATAACCTTCAATGCGTTGCTTCGACAACTTAATGTCTCGCGTGCCCGACAGGATCGCCATGGTGAAGCGCAGCGGGTCAGCACCCAGTTCGTCCACGATCTCCAGCGGGTCGATGACGTTGCCCTTGGACTTCGACATCTTCTGGCCCTTCTCGTCGCGGACGAGGCCATTGATGATGACACGCTTGAACGGCGCATCGCCCATGAAGTGCTTGCCCATCATCATCATACGGGCAACCCAGAAGAAGATGATGTCGGCAGCCGTCACCAGATCAGCGGTCGGATAGAAGCGCGCCAGATCGTCGGTCTTCTCCGGCCAACCCATGGTCGAGAACGGCCACAGTGCGGACGAGAACCACGTGTCGAGCACGTCTTCTTCGCGGGTCAGTTCAACACCGGCACCCAGCTTGGCCTCAGCCTCGGCGCGGGCGGCTTCTTCGGTCTCGGCGACGAAGATTTCGCCGTCAGGACCGTACCATGCCGGAATCTGGTGACCCCACCACAGTTGGCGCGAGACGCACCACGGCTCGATATTGTTCAGCCATTCAAAATAGACCTTCTCATAGCTCTTCGGCTCGAAGACGGTCTCGCCATCCTGAACGGCCTTCAGTGCCGGTTGGGCCAGAGTCTTGGCATCAACCCACCATTGGTCGGTCAGCCATGGCTCGATCACAGCGCCCGAACGGTCGCCGTGCGGGACCATGTGCTTGGTCTTTTCAATCTCTTTCAGCCAGCCGTTTTCTTCGGCGTTAGCGATGATCGCCTTACGCGCAACGAAACGGTCCATGCCGACGAACTCGGCAGGGATTTCCGGCACTTCGTCCGCAATGATGCGGGCCAGCGAGTCCATGATGTTCAGCGACGGCAGACCGGCACGCTTGCCGACTTGGAAATCGTTGAAGTCATGCGCAGGCGTGATCTTCACCGCGCCCGAACCCTTGGTCGGATCAGCATATTCGTCAGCCACAATCGGCACGCGACGACCCGTGATCGGCAGTACGACTTCCTTGCCGACCAGACCCGCATAGCGCTCGTCCTTCGGGTGGACGGCCACGCCGGTGTCGCCCAGCATGGTTTCAGGGCGCGTGGTGGCGACCACGATGTAATCGCGGGTTTCAAACTCGGTCGGCTTGCCCTCTTCATCGAAGGCGACCGGATGCTGGTAAGTCACGCCATCGGCCAGCGGATATGCGAAGTGCCAGTACGCGCCGTCGACTTCCTTCTGCTCGACCTCAAGGTCCGAAATGGCGGTCTGGAAATGCGGGTCCCAGTTCACCAGACGCTTGGCGCGGTAGATCAGGCCCTCATTATAGAGCTGCACGAACACCTTGCGGACGGCCTCGTTCAGGCCTTCGTCCAGCGTAAAGCGTTCACGCGACCAGTCAGCCGACGCGCCCAGACGGCGCAGCTGGCGGATAATGGTGCCGCCCGATTCAGCCTTCCAGTCCCAAATCTTTTCGACGAAGGCTTCACGGCCCATCTCGCGACGGCTCGGCTGACCTTCGGCGGCCAGCTTGCGTTCGACAACCATCTGGGTCGCGATACCAGCGTGGTCCGTGCCCGGCAGCCACAGGACAGCCTTGCCCTTCATGCGATGATAGCGCGCCAGAACGTCCTGCAGCGTGTTGTTCAGCGCGTGGCCGATATGCAGGCTGCCCGTTACGTTCGGCGGCGGAATGACGATCGAATAGGCCTCGACGGCACCGTCGGTCTTGGGTTGGAACAGTCCACTCTCCTCCCACTGTGCATACAGGCGGGGCTCGGCGGCCTTCGGATCGAACGTCTTCTCAAGCATGGTCATGTCTTTGTCTCTAACGCGCCGGACGCGCCGAGGGGGATAAATAACAACAGAAAAAGGCGGCCCCGCCGGAGCCGCCCCCTTCATTTAGTGTGTGGCGAAGCCGAGGGCTAGCTCGCACTGCGTGCGATGCGCTCTACTTCCTTACGAACTTCACGTTCGACGATGGACGGCAGGTTGGCATCCAGCCACGATTTCAGCATCGGACGCAGCATTTCGCGCACCATGCCCTCGACCGTATTGCCGCTGTCGAAGTTCAGATCACCCGGAGCATAGGATGCCGCCGGACGCCCCGCAGCAGCCAGACCGGCAAAGGCATTGGCGGCTTCGGCAGCAGCAGCATCGCTGACAAGAGCGTCGTCGAAGGACGGAGCCTCATAGACAGGTTCCGGCTCCGGCTCATAGGCCGGGCTGACATCCAGATCACCGATGGTCTCGACGACCGGAGCCTCGTAAGGCTCGGTCAGTTCCAGAACTTCTTCTTCCGGTTCGGCAGCAATTTCGATAGCCGGCTCGGCTTCTTCAACCGTTTCCGGCACGACTTCCGCAGCGGTTTCAGCCGGTGCGTCGTCTTCAGAGATAATCCGGCGAATGGACGCCAGAATCTCTTCCATTGTCGGTTCCTGAGCGGTCTGATCAGTCATAACGAGCCTTGGACTAGCCATTACAGCATGGGAGCTGCGTTCCTCCCTATGAGAAACCGGAAGTTTTAAAAAAACCGGAATCGTCGAGAGGAACTTTAAAGTTCAACAAGTGGTCGCATCATCGCCCGCCAGAATCAACGGCTGAATTTCCCCTAATTGGGGATCATCTGCCGCTGAAACAGGCTTTCAGGCTCAGTTCTGACGCGCAGTGCGAACGACTTCGTCTTTCAACTGGCGGTCGATCGGCGCATCGGCAGAATCGGTGGTCGGAATGGTGGCCGGAGCGCCGATGTGATCCAGTGCTTCGATCACACCATCCCACGGCAGAGCGCCGCGGTTACGAATGGCGCGATAGTTCTCGCTCGCATCATAGGCTTCCAGTTGCGGATCCAGTTGCGGACCCGACAGGCGGCCCATAGCCGCCAAAAGCTGGGCCTGAGCCACATATTCGTTGCGACGGGCATTGGCCAAGGTGACCTGCGCGCTACGCAGTTCCAGTTCCTGGTTCAGCACGTCCAGCGTGGTACGCAGACCAACCTGCGCTTCCTGGCGCACACCCTCGGCTGCCACCGATGCGGCACGGACAGCTTCTTCACCCGCTTGCAGCGACGAACGCGCCGAAGCGGCCTGGGCATAGGCCGAGCTCAGGGTTTGCAGAACGGTACGACGCTCGCCTTCCACCAGAATCTGCGCGGCATTGGCGCGTTCCAGCGATTGTGCGACACGCGAACGGTTCAAACCACCCGTGAACAGCGGCACACGCACCGAAGCGCCAGCCGTAAAGGCCGTGCGGTCCGTCAGGTCAAAGCCCGACAGGTCGTTGGCCGTGCCACCATAAGAGGCGTTCAGACCCACGGTCGGACGATATTCGGAGCGCGCCGCGGCCACATTGGCCTCGGCTGCGGCCAGGTTGTACTCTGCCGCCAAAACAGACGGGTTCTCGATCAGAGCAATATCCAGCGCGGTGTCGAAGTCCGACGGCAGACCCGGCAGCGGCGGCAGGGCTTCCAGATCGGTTGGCGATTGACCCACAACAGCCGCATATGCCGCACGCGATACCGACAGCTGGGCCTGAGCCTGAGCCAGATCGGCTTGAGACTGGGCCAGACGGGCTTCCGACTGGGCGACATCGGTGCGGGTGATTTCGCCCACCTCGAAACGGGCGTTCGATTCATCAAGCTGGCGACGCAGAACCTGCAGGTTCTCCTGACGCACGCGCAGCACTTCCATGTCGCGCAGAACATCGGCATAGGCTTGGATTACGCCCACCATGATCTGCTGTTCGACACGGCGCAGATCCTGACGGCCTGCAAGGATGTTGGCTTCGGCCGCAGCGATTCCGCTCGAAAGGCGGCCACCGCTCCACAGCGTCTGGTTCAGACCGACAGAGGCCGTTGCACCATCGGTCGTGACGCGGCCGCCCGATGTCTGGGTGACACCCGGGATCGTGCCCGTAGCATCAGGAATACCGTCGCCATTCGTGTCGATCGGCACCACGGTTGCAGGCGTGGTGACCGAAACACGATCGGTGCGGGTTTCATTGTAGGTGACGCCCAGCGAGGCATCGACGGTCGGACGCAGACCTGCGCGGGCCTGAACCGAAGTTTCGTCCAGAGCGCGCTGGTTCGCGCGCTGGGCCAGCAGATTGGGGTTGGTGCGATAGGCCAAGCCCACCGCATCACGCAGCGATTCCGCCATGGCCGGTCCCGAAAGACCCCCTGCCAGCAAAGCGACAACTGCAACCGAAGCCAAGACGCGAGCGCGTTTCACCATAACCTGTCCCTGCTGGCGCTCCGACTCAAACGGAGCGCCGTAACCTTTTGCTTTCACCGGCAACGTTTAAGGCAAGGCCACCACGGCGCCAGTTAAGATTTATTCACGCAGGCGTCAGGAAAATCCGTCGCCCTACCCCAAAGGTTTCGCTCTTAGAGAGCGAAGGCCGGTGCGGGAGCCAGTTCTTCCAGAACAACCGGTGCGCATTCAAACAGTTCGCGAGCGGATACACCGTTCGGACCTTTTACGTAGAGCATGGCCTTTCCGATTGGTCCTGCGCGCTCGACAACGACCAGACGACCATTTTCTGCGAGTGCATTGATCCATGCGTCCTGACGCGTCGGCACTGCGGCTTCGCAAACCATGACGTCATAGCC